>SKPJ01000028.1 GCA_007119595.1 Myxococcales bacterium | reverse complement strand
GACTATCCGCTCAACACTTGGAATAACCTCCGGATATGCCTGCGGTTTCGCGAAATAGTCATCTCAACGATTTCATCGTGGCCCTGCTCAGATTCGGAATTTCCGGATGAGAACTAACTAAACTATGTGGGTTAACCCAACTCTCGCTCGGCGATTTCGACGGCGTCGGTGAGCATTTTCATATATCGATCCCGGGATTCGGGAGAGATACCCTCGGTGCGCAATACGAGTACGGGCTGCGTATTGCTGGCACGCACCAGTCCCCAGCCCTCGTTGAACTTCACGCGAACCCCGTCGATGGTATTGACCTGGTAGTCGTCTGCAAAACTCCGGGCGACATGGCCGGGGATTTTGAATTTGAGGGTCTCATCACAGGGGCGGCGAATCTCCGGAGTGGCGTAGGTTTTGGGAACGTCTGCGCTGAGCGCGCTGAAGGGCTGGTTGGTGCGGGAGACGATTTCGGCGAGTCGGCACGTGGCGTACAGAGCGTCGTCAAAGCCGAAGAAGCGGTCATTGAAAAAGATATGTCCGCTCATTTCGCCCGCCAGCAGGGCGCCGGTTTCGGCGATCTTGGCTTTGATTAGACTGTGGCCCACCCGGGCCATGACCGGCTCTCCGCCGTGCGCGGCGATGTCGTCAAAAAGGGTCTGGGAGCACTTGACCTCGCCGATGACAGTGGCCCCCGGGTTGTCCGAGAGGACCTGACGGGCAAAGATGATGAGGAGTTGATCTCCCCACAAAATATCACCTTGTTCGTCGACCACGCCGATCCGGTCGCCGTCTCCATCGTAGGCGACACCAAAATCACATCCCTCGGTGCGCACCGCTTCTATGAGATCGGTGAGGTTTTCCTCCACCGTGGGATCTGCGTGGTGGTTGGGAAAGGAGCCGTCCGGTTCGGTGTACAGCTCATGAACCTTGGCACCGATGGCGTCGCGCAAAAGCTCCGGGGCGACCACACCGGCGACACCATTGCCGCAGTCGACGGCGATGTGCAATTTGCGTTCTCCCATATTGATATTGTCGCGGACCCACTCGATATACTCCTTGCGCAGCTCCGCGTGGGCCGAACATCCAAGTGGGGCGTCCGTGCTTTCCAGATCGTCTTCCTCGATGAGGCGGCGCAGGTCTTGGATTCGCTCACCGTGCAGGGTCTCGCGGCCGAGCATCATCTTGAAACCGTTGTATTCTCCGGGATTGTGACTGCCCGTGATCTGGAGCGAGCCGTCATAGTCCTCCTGGAATGTGGCGAAGTAGACAAGCGGCGTGGGGATGACGCCGAGGTTGATGACGTGGGCTCCGGCTCGTTCGAGGCCCTTTTGAAGTGCCTCGAAGATTCGATTTGCCGAGTGGCGGGCATCGCGTCCGACGCCGATGCGAGGCGCGTCACCTTTTTGTCGAATCGCCATCGTCGCAAAGGCCTGCCCGATATTCTCGACGACCGGGTCGATCAAATCAGTATTGGCGATGCCTCGAATATCATATTCGCGAAAAATATCGGTGTTCATCGAAGGGCTCCATCGAGTAGGAAGGCGACGAAAACGCGGTGTCGAAGCGCGGCGACAAGATAAGCAGCCGGACCAGGTCTGCAACTGAACAAGTACAGTGGCGTTCGTGTAACACTGCTTCGAGGGAGGCGACAAGGGCAGCACGGCGCAGGAGAGCGGAATTTTTGACGCCTCCCCCATTGTAAGACACCATTGGCCGGCAGCGGATGACTGGATTGGAAGAGGAGAGCGAATGAGACGTATTTGCATAATCGCAATAGTGGGGATCGTCGCTTTGATTGGCGGCTGCGATCTGTTTCGAACGGCGTCGGACGAGGTGCCGGTCGAAGATCCAACAGCGACGCCTGAAGAAGCGGTGGAAGCGCATCTGCGGGTGATCGAGGAAATACGCCAACGGGAGATGCCGGAGGCCATGGGCGTCGCGGCCGGCGATCCCGAGCAATTGGAGTCGGCATCGGTACCAGACGCGGTTCGTCAGGAGTGGGCGGTGTTGGCGCCGATTCTCTTCGGAGAGCCCGAATTGGCGTTGCAGGTTGATGACGGTCGCTGGGCATCCCACGCGGGCTACGACGCCGGCACAAAGCAGCTCTTATTCGGCACGGATCCGAGAAGCGACGAGGAGGCCAAATTCGCTCTGTCCATGGTCTCCAATGAGGTGCTCGAGGAGCAACTTCTGGGTCCGTTGCCAGAGGCTGATTCCGTCGACGCCTGGTTGAGTCGCGAGATCATTCGCCGCGCCGGTCCGACCTTCGTCTCGTCCGTAATGCAGGCGGAGCAACTCGACGTCGGATTGGACGTCGATGATTTGGCCTATCGGCCGGAATTGGCAGTTCATATTCCGGCGGTGGGAGAGCGGTTGGTCGGGATCGACAGACAGGCAGAACTGGTGGCCCAAATGGATCGCTCCGAAGGGACGGAGTTTTTCGACGATGCACTGCAACAGATGGTGCTTCGAAAAGCCCTCTCCGTGGGGTCGACGCTATATCGCGCCGGGGGATGGCCCGCCGTGGAATGGGGACGCTCCGAGCCGCCGCAGATGACCCAACACCTGGTGCGGCCACAGCGGTGGTTGGACGGCGATGGTCCCGCGCAGTGGGAATGGCCAGGGGCATTTGAAGATCAGCGCCGGGAGGACGGTTGGGAGCTCGATCGCCGTGGCCAGATCGGTCCGGCACTGATGTCGGTGTGGTTGGAAGGACTCGTCGGTCCCCGGGCTGCCCGTACCATTTACGGTGGCTGGATGGCCGATTCCTATCGGATCTACACCCGTGAGGAGGGCGACGAAACACAGACTGTATTCAACTGGGTCACCGCCTGGGAGACCCCCCACGATGCCCAGCAGATCGGTTCCGCCGTGGGAGCCGTCTTCGGCCATTACCTGGGCCATGAGTATCAGGAGCGGCGATTTCGGGTCGCCGTGCGTGGGCTCAATGTAGCGGTCTCGGTCTACGAGACCGATCAAACGGCGGAGCTGCTCAACGAAGAGGTGGAGTTGTTGACCGAAGCGCGCACGGGATACCTGGCCGCCGATAAGGCTCCCTTTGAATTCACTCCGACTCTCTACGACCGATATGTGGATCGCGCCGAAGAGAGCAGTCTCGATCTGGAGAATGAAGAGTGGATCGACATCGCCGCCGGGTGGCGCGTCGATATCGCTGCTCTCGACGGATGGACGGTGCAGCGATCCAACGAGGCACATGTGCGATGGTTTGCCAATCACTCCGACGGAACGCTCATCCAATGGACCACGGAGTTGATCGACCCCCTGGAGCCAGAATTCGGATCCAATATTTATCTCGAAAATTTGAGCGAGGCCTTCTCGAATTCGGTTTCGGCACAGGAAGAGCCAAATGTCGAGATCATCGACGATCCGGTGGCCCCCACGGTGGAGATGGAAATCGTGGGATTGATCGACGGCAGGCCCCTGGTGCTGCATCTATGGCAGTGGAAGAGGGGTGATGTACTGGTGTCGTTTAGCGTGCAAGGTCCGGAGCAGACCTTTGGCGATCGCTTCGGCGAGGCCCAGGCCGTACTCTCGAGCGTGGAGCCCCACGGCGAGGCCGTGGAGCAGCGAAAAACCGAGCCGCCCGTCGATCCCACAGAAGATGAGGGAATCATCGAGTTTCGGGTCGACGACGAGCCATGAGTTCGATGCGGTGAAGTTAGTACAAGAGGGAGTCGAATCGCTCCAGTTGGCGCGTCGCCCGGGTCGGGGCGTACTCGTTGGGCGCCGTGCCGGATAAAAGCGGGTAGTAAATCCCCGGCTCGCCGGGCCGGGCGCGGAGTCCGCTGCTCGGGTCGATGCGTATCTCTTCAATGCCGGAATCCGGGGGCGGATCGGGCGGCCAGGACTCCATTTCTACGGCCAATCCCTCATAGAAATCGGCGAAGATCGGGACGGCGACCGTCCCGCTGTGTTCGCCGGGGGCAAAGGGATCGGTATTGCGATCGCTGCCGACCCAGACAGTTGCCGTCAGATGGGGATCAAATGCGGCCAGCCAGGTGTCGTATTGATCGCTGGTACCGGTTTTTGCGGCTACCGGCCAGTGGTTGGGCAAATCGCGGGCCGTTCCCCGGGTGACGACGTCGCGCAGAGCCCGGGTCATCAATATATTGATACGGGGTTCGACCGCTCGACGGGGAGAAATGGGACGAGCGGTTCCGCGAGCGATGCGGGGCAGCAGCGCCGGATCGCGTTGAAGAAAATGTCCGTAATCCCGCATCGAGCCCGACGAGATGTCGCGCACATGGGCCAGTGAACGGCGTTGATTGGCGAGTCCGCCGCGGGCGATCGCGGCGTGGACGTCGAGCATCTCGTGGACGCCGGTGCAACTGGCTCCCAGAGCGAGCGAAGGGGTGGGATCGAGCAGTGATTCGACGCCCATGCTGCGAGCTCGTTCGATCACCGGTTGAAAGCCGAGGTGCTGGATGAGGTTGACTGCCGGGATGTTGCGGCTGGCCGAAAAAGCGTCGAGGACGGTGAGGTAGCCGCGAAAATCGCGATCGGCGTTGCGGGGCTGCCACACCCCGTCGCGGGCGCGAATATCGGTGGGGACGTCGCTCAACAGGGTCGCCAATGTGATGCCCGAGGATAGGGCCTCGGTATATAGAATTGTTTTGAAGAGGCTCCCCGGTTGGCGGCAGGCCTGTTCGGCGCGATGGAATTGGCTGGTGTTGACGTCGTAGGCGCCGACGCTGGCGAGGACTTCGCCGCTGTGGTGATCGACGAGGGAGAACGCCCCCTCGTAGAGCGGCCATTGCCACAATTTCCAGGACTCTTCTTCGCGACGAACCAGGAGGATATCGTCGACCGCGAAGAGTTCGCTCCAGTCGGAGCGGGGTGCTCGGGAGCGTCCGGTGCGGGGGTTGACTCCATGTACCCAGTCGAGATGTTCGGCGTGCAGTTTTGCAGTGCCCCCGGGGATTCGCAGCGCCAGATGGTCGGTTTCGATGGCGTCTACACGGGCCGGCGTGAGTCCCCCGTCGGCGACGGTTGGCAGCTCGGCGAGGGCCGCATCGATCGCCTCGGCGTCGACGGCTCGGGCCGGCGTTCCCCGATATCCGCCGCGGCGGTCGTGGGCTTCGATACCGCGCTGCAATGCGTTGCGCGCCAGGGACTGAAACCCTGGATGATGGGTCGTCACCACTTCCAGATCGCTCTCCTCCCATGACCGGCCGCGGCCGAGCTCCTCCCACATCCGCTGAACCGTACCGGTTGCTTCCGGTGCCGGTGAGACAGGTGTCTGGATGGGCGTGGGCCCTTCGAGCGGTTGGGCGCGCAATTGCTGGACTCGGTCGGTGCTTATGATGCCCACGTCGTGCATTCGGCGAAGGACGCGATTGCGCTCGCGCAGGGCGAGTTCCGGGTTGTCGATCGGGTTGAAAACACTGGGGGCCGGGAGCAGCCCTGCGAGAGTGGCCATCTGACTGGTATTCAATTCATCGGGAGGGACCGAAAAATAGGTGTAGCTCGCCTGCGTGACGCCCCAGGCGAGTTGGCCGAAATAGACCCCACCGAGATAGGCATCGAGGATCTCCTGCTTGGTGAAGCGGGACTCGATCTCACGGGCGAGTAGAAGCTCGCGCACTTTCCGGTGCCAACTCTTTTCGGGATGCAAAAAATGCTTGGCTACTTGTTGTGAGATGGTGCTTGCTCCCTGCACGGAGCGACCGGCGCGGTAATTATCGAAGACCGCCCGCAGTATGCTTCGCGTATTATATCCCCGGTGTTCGAAGAAGTCCTCGTCCTCGGCGGCCAAAAAGGTGGCGATGAGTTTCGGGGGAAGATCTTCGTAGGGAATGGGTTCGACGGTTGGTTTGCCGCCGAGGTGGGTGCCGTCTTGGGCTTTGATACTGGTGCCGTATTCGGGGCGCAGATCGCTGAGATCGGTCACCGTCGGCAGTCCGGCGCGGGCTCGCTCGATGTAGATCCAACCCGCTACGGCGACAGCAACGCTGACTGTAACCACCAGGTATAGGGTCCACCGAAATATGCGGCGTAGACGCTTCATGGAGGTGCATCGACCTCATTCAAAACGTGGCTCCGGCGCCCAACCCGGCGTTCCACAGATGGATATTTTCGAAGCGGCCGTCATCGCGCAATCGCCACTGGCGCGCCAATTGGCTATGGGCGTAGAGGGGCCCCCAGATCGCAACGCGAGCCTCCGAGGCCACCAGGGCTCCGTCGAGTGTCAAGAGCGCCGCCGGTGTTTGAGAAAAGCGCCGCTCTCCGGGGGCGAATTGATAGTAAAACAAGCCGGCCCGGGCGCGCTCTCCGTAGTCGACGGAAGCCCGAAGGCGCAGGGCAGCCCCAGTGGCTCCGGAGGCGTCGGAGAGGGCCGCCGACAGGGTCAAAAGCTCGGAGAAGCGAGCCTGGAATTGGCCGAACCCTCCATGTCGGGTTCGGGACTCCATACTGGCGGCGGCGGTCAGCTTCGGTCCCGCCAGATCGGGGCTGTCAAAGGCCCGGTGTTGCAAGCGCGTAATTTCGTAGAGGGGGTCGATATAATCGGGCAGATATTGAGACAGAAGAAGGCGGTATTCCAGCCGTGAAGACAGGCGCAGACGCTCACCGATATTCTGGTCCCACAACAGGCCCATATGAACGCCATTGCCGAGGCGGATGTGGTGATTGAAGTCGACAAAAGGGGTCAGCGACCACGTCTCGTAGCGAAGGGCCTCCCATTGTATGTCGGCGCCGTAGATCAAGGTGGAGCGCCGGGTGTCGACAACGGGTCTGCGATCGGCTCCCACCGAGGCTAGTTCGTCGCCCACGGCCTCCAGCCGGGTGGGTGCCGTGGTGTCGGTGACGACGGTGGCGCCAAGGGTGAATCGCCGCTGGTCGGAGTTGGAGTCGTACAATTTCGAGGGTCGGGCGCGGGCCCGAAGTCCGAAGAGGTTGGGGCGGGTCAGATCATTGGTGAAAAACTCGACCCCTCCCTTGGGCTTGTCGATATAGCCCTGCATGCCCAATTGGTAGTGGTCGGTGGTGATCACATTATAATAGCCGTTGACGATGGAGGCATTGCCCAATTGTACCGGTCCGATTTCGCCTGCCCGAAGGTGGACGGGATCGCGAGAGCTGCCGTATTCGATGCGGCGAATAATGCGAAAAAAATCGGAGGTGTCGTGCCAGTCTTCGCGGCGCAGTCTCTCGTCTTGCACCGGTTCTCGGTCGGCGATGCGAAAGCGCAGGGGAACCTGAAGGGAAAATTCGAAGAACGTCTCGCACGCCTGGGGCCGCGTATCGTCGCAGAGCATCAAGGGGGCAGGCCGAAGAAAGGTCAGCCGCGGTGTGAGATGCAGGAAGACGTCCTCGTCGATGGGACCGACACCAACCTCGCCGGAGGTGATCCACAGACTGCGCGACTCCTCGTCGGCGGCGGCCGCCATGGGCATCAAAATCAGCGTCACCGCGGCGGCCAACGCCGCCCCGTGTCGCATTACTGCGGTGCTCATTTAGTCTCCGTTGTGGCCCGGACTCAATGCCAAAATTGACAACCGGAGGCTACTGCGTCCACCAGATGGGTTCAACTGTCCCCGGGGACCGGTTCTTCGCGGGAAGCAGGTGGCGATTATCCCTCTCCACCGTCGGTGATGGTCCAATCATAGTCGTCGATCAGCTTCTGACGGGCCGAGGTGGCCCAGTAGCGGGAGTTGCCGGCGTGGAAGTCCACACCCATCTGGACCTCGAGTGAGGACCAGCCCTGCAATAGCGAGTCGTAATTCGCTCGACTCAAAAAACCTCCCAAAAACATCTCCGACATCGTGGTGACGTTGGAGACATCCCATCCACCCAGATCTTGATTAAAACTCGGCGCACCGCGAAACATCTGTGACATATCGGTGACGCTGGAGACATCCCAGCCCGAGATATCCTGATTGAAGCGCGCCGGCTCGGAGACCTGTTCGGCGTCAAACATCTGAGACATGTCGGTGACGTTGGAGACGTCCCAGTCGCCGATGTCCTGGTCAAAGCTGGAAGCCTCGCCGAACATGGCCGTCATATTGGCGACCGAGGAGACGTCCCAATCGCCGATGTCTTGGTCAAAGCTCGATGCCTTTTGAAATATCT
>SKPJ01000328.1 GCA_007119595.1 Myxococcales bacterium | reverse complement strand
CGATGGGAAATGTGGCGCTGCTCAGTGCGAATTCGGTGTGGAGGCGAAGCTGGGCCAGATATTCCAATGCGCGGTACAAGCGACCCAGGGCGTCGTCGAAGGCCTGCTGGGCAATTCGGCGGTCGGCGTTGGCGACCAGATCGGCGAGCAAGCCGATATACATCTCTTCATCTCGGGCTCGATGAAGATGTCGCTGAAGCTGCTGGCGCTTTCTTTTATTGAGCAGGTGCTGGCCGACGAGGCCGGCGTCGACGTGGTCGTTGTCGCCGAGTCGCTGAAAGTGGTCGATGGCCTCATCGAAGCGAAATCGATCCCAGGCCGCAAAGGCCCGGGATGCCGTGTCGGCCAGGCGGCGTCCCTCGCCGTTTTGCGGCAGATGGACATCGGGGATTTCCTGCAGTTCGTGGGCGAGATGCTGGGCTTCGACGTATTCTCCGCGATTGAACAGATCGACGGCGGCCTCCAGTTTTTCAAAGGCCCGCAGCTTTCGGCCACGTGTGGACTGACAGCGCTCGGTGCCGGTGATGACCAGGCCTCGCTCGTCGCGCTCTCCGTCGGTGTAGTTGATGAGGCCGATATTGAGCGAATAAGCAGCGCTGAATAGGGCGGCGCTCATGGGCCGGGTTCCCCGGGTAATATCGGCGACCGCGTTTTCGGCGACCGCTCCATTGGAGCGCTGCTCTCGAAGGATGCGACGAATGACCTGGCGATACCCCAGGTGTAGCGATTCGGCGTTGTCGACTCGATCGAGTTGCTCGTCGAGTGCGAAGTAGTATTCCGTTCCCGACAAGATACCGTGTTCGACATTACCTCGAACCCAAGATAAATGCTGATCGAAGTCATCCTCGTCGACACCGAGCAACTCAAAGAGTGGTTCCAGTTGTTCTCGCCGGGCCCGTGGGGACGTAAAAAGGACCAACATGTCGGGGTTGTAGTGGCGGATCGAAAACCGAAGGCTGTCGACGACACCGGGGCGGGCACCGGCGGTCATAAAGATAATTCGCTTCATCATCGCTGGGTATCTCTCCAGTCAAGACGGGGTCAATAAAGAGTGGTTTACCCCGTCGATACCACGGATGAATCAGGGACGAAATATTGCTCACGATTCGTGTCTGGCGAGATAGACGCCGCCGCAATTGGGGCAGTGATATAGCGCGAGATCGTCGCGCAGATATTCGGCGTCGTATTCGGTGGAGCGGGGATCATCGGGTTCGTCGGCGGCGCCGCGGGCCCATTCTTCGTCACTGAACTCCTCGATAATATGGACGCGGGGCAAGACGGGGGCGACGTCTTCGTCGACCCCTCGAAAGCCCACCAATGTGGTGATGCGCTCACAGCAAATGGGCCAGCGCGGGGAGTAGATGTGAAAGACCCGTGTGTTCGGCGAATCTCGAAGCCGCTGTCGGTGTTCTTCCGGTGTGTCCCGGGGCGACATTTCGGAGGCGTCGGCGGTGGCCAATTTGGGGGCCAGTTTGCGCTGAAAGTCGCGGACGGTCACGGGGCGCGGATCATTGATGCACGGCGATTGTTGGTCGAAATCCGGGGTGGTCCAACTCTCCTCGCGAAGCCATGTTTCTTCGCTTATCCAGGGGACGGGTACGTCGCCGGGATCTCGATAGCCCAGTGTTTCGGCGAGATCTACAAAGCGGCGGCGCGCCTGCTCTCGAGGCATGCCGCGATTGGATTTCCAGGCGCGGTATTTCAATTGATCTTCGATGTTGAATAGGCTCGGCAGTTTTTGGTCGATGTCGCCGGTGGTGGCTTGTTTGTACAGCCCGTAGAGCTTGCGCTGCTCACGGGCCTTCGCCACGGGACCGCCGGGAGAGATCTCGTAGGCTCGGGCGACGCGCCGGAAGGTCTGCTCAAAATCGCTCATCGATTCGTCCTATTTGTTGTCAGCGGTCACCATATGGGTGCTCAGGGTGATTTTCTGCTTATGGTGAATTTCGACAGTAACATTAGGTGATCCAGTTCGGCGTGGAGGGTGAAAAAATGAGCACAGCAAATGGTCCCCCATAGAGAACGACTTGTAACATAAAGGGGCTCATGGCAGGATTCCTCCACTCTTCTGTCTTTGAAACGACCGAACGACGAACTGTAAGTACAGCGGGTGGCCAATTGTGCACAAATGGCTCCTCGAATCGAGCGACAATGCAATCGCCGGTCGTGATCTGGCTGGAAGAGATTCGTTATCAGGGTCTGTCTGGAGATAACTTCGGTTGTTTTCTGCAAACGAAGATATTTTCAGGCAGGCCAGAGAATGAAAGTGGTTACCGGAAATAAAGGAGAGGTTTCGATGAAGTACAATGATGTGGTCGAAGGACGCTACTGGCACAGGATGTCCGAACGAACGAGTGTGGCAGTGCTGGCCGTCGTGTTATTCGGAGCGGGACTGGTGCTGTACACCGGATGCGGAGACAGCGAGGACACAGCCGAGATGTCTTCCGATGACACGGTCATCGTGACCGAGTCGGCCGGCGAGGACCAGTGTGAACACGGGGGCACCGTGATCACCGTGGGCACCGATACATCCGGCGATGGCGCGATCGATGTAGAGGGCGACCAGGCCGTCGTCTGTGACGGTGCGCCGGGCGAAGCCGGAGCCGATGGCGAAGAAGGCGCCGAGGGACCGGAAGGTCCAGAAGGGCCGGAAGGTCCGGAGGGACCGGAGGGGCCTGAAGGTCCGGAGGGCCCGGAGGGACCGGAGGGACCAGAAGGCCCTGAGGGTCCGGAAGGCCCCCAGGGAGAAGAGGGACCTGAAGGTCCGGCGGGAGCGGATGCGGCATGTGCCGACGCCGACCCGGTGGAGATCGAGGTCTCCCTCGAGGAGGTCAACTACCACCGCGTCGACCAACCCTACGGATTGACCGTCGAGTCCACTACCGAGGGGCTTCACTTCGAAATCCTCGGCGGCGCTGCGTTCGACGAATTTGTGGAGGACGACGATGAATACACGACGGATATCTCCTTTGCGGAGGCTGGAATCAATGAATTCCTGGTCGTCGCCAGTGACGGTTGCCATGTGGCGTTCGAGCGCGTCGATGTCCAGATTCATCCCCCATCGTATGTCAAACTCGATGCCGGAGCGTTCCATACGTGTGGCTTGCGCAGCGATGGAACCATCAGTTGTTGGGGACCCTCTGTGGTGGTCGAACTGGAAGACGAGACCCTTGATGCGTCGCCACTGGCCACTGCCCCGGAGGGAGATGACTTCGTGGATGTATCGGTGGGCGGGAGCTCGGTATGTGGTCTTCATGAAAATGGTCAGATGACGTGCAGGAGTGCTCTACGAAACGGTGCGATTGAACACTTTAGCCCCACGGGGTTGTTCGACAGCATCAGCGTCGACGCCGCGGTCTGCGGTATCCGTAATTCCGGTGAGACGCTCTATTGCCAGAACAATATGGAGGAAGTCGAACTCGACGCCGCTGATCTCTTCCCGGATCTTACGGATCCTCTATTCTCCAATGCCGGATATTATTTCTTCCCGCTCAGCCAAGGAGGCACTGCTCGTTACGCCGTCGTCCTCGATGATGGCAGCGCCCACTTCGTGCACGTATTCAGTGATTCCCCATCACCGACGCCGGTGTTGGAGGGAGAGACCTTCATGAACACCGACATCGGCTTGGCGACTTTCTGCGGGGTCGATACCGATGAACGCCTGGCCTGTAATCTTGTCGGTGACGGCAACAACGATGACGACCAGAGCCTCGAATACGTCTCGGACAATACCGGGGCGGAGGACGTCAATGGTGCCACACACCACGGCTGTGCAACCTTTGATGACGGTTCCATCGAGTGCATCGGAGACGAGTTCGATGAGGTCTTCGGCTTTGAGGTCGGTGATCTGGAGGAGACGGTCTACGATGTGCCTGACGATGAGACATTCGTGAATGTAGCTGTCGGGCTGCTGCACGTCTGTGCGTTAACCGAAGACGACGAAGTCCTGTGCTGGGGCGACGTCGAATTGGGTGGGGTGAGCTATCCGGAGGTCACGGAGCCGGTGCAATAGCACTCTATAATCCGGCACGGTAGCTTCATTGCAGCGCAATGGACGGCGGTGTTAGTTTGGGTTGGTCGTTGAATGGCCAACGCAACGCCCGCCGTCCATTTCGTTTGGATTGACGGCGAGCGAATTCGACGCGGAGCAGGTCGATGGTAGGCCAGGATTACCGCGATGCGGTGCACGTGGATATGGAGACGTGAGTCAGGACAGGTGAAAACGATGGCATGGTGGTACATGGTGCGGCGCTTCCAGGTAGTTCTGGGCTTTTTATTGTTGGTTTTTTTGGGGGCTGTGGGGTGCATTACCCAGAGCGCTTCGGAGTGCACTTCGGACTCCGATTGTGCTGCAGATGAGCGATGTGTCTCCGCCGGTGGATTTCTGTTGCGCGGAGGAGTTTGTGCAGTTGAAGATTTCCATCCCGATGTGGGTGTTCAAGATGTGGAACTAGATGATGTTGGGGGAGATGTCGTCGACGATGATGTGCTCCAATACGATGTGGATGTCGATGTCGAGTTGGACGCGGCGTCAGATGCCGATGCCGATACCGAGGTGGAAAGGGATACGGATGGCGATATGGATACCGACGTCGGGCACAACCAGTCGCAGGATTGCGTGGCGCTGCGACCAGTCTGGTTTGCTACGGCCCAGCCAGCTTCGCTGTCGACGCTACTCACCGTCGAGGGCTGTGAGAGCGGTGAGCCGCGCGGCGATATAGATTTTGGTGATCTTATTGTTCGAGAAGATGGGGAGGAACTCAGTGTTCAACCCCGGCAATGGACCGAAAAAGGGCACCGGACGTATACCACAGTACTGCTCGATCTATCCGGGCAGGGATACGAATATCGCGCGGATGTCGTCGCAGGGGTCACTGACTTCGTGGAACACTTGATGGTGGAGCGCGACCAGCAGAACGCCTGGGTCGGTGTGGATATCTTCGACGGCTCCGAGACCACGACAAGCTGGCAACTTCCCCTTGATGATGTCGATCGGATCCGAGATCAGATCGAGGAAATTGTCGATGGTTTTGAGCCCGCCGACGCTGGCCAGACCAATTTGCGAGGTGCGATTGCTCACAGCGTGGAATCATTGTCGGATCGGCTGCGCACAGCACAGACCTTTCACGGCGGTGGGTTGGTAACGACCGGAAATCTCGTCGTGTTCAGCGCCAACGCCGATTCGGTGGGGCTTTATAGTACGGAGGAGGTCAGGGATCTCGTGACTGAGGCGGCGTCGTTTGACACCGCGACTCCCGATGGGCCGCTGGTACGCAGCCGGGTGCTTGCGCTGGACACGGATTCCCAAGATATCAGCGAATTGGAGGCACTTTTTGGTGCCGATGAGGTGCGCAGTGAATCCGAGGTGGAGCAGTTACCGAGTGCATTCGTCGAGGTCGCCGACGACATCGCTGATCAACTATCGGCCACCCATCTTCTCGTCCACTGCTCGGCGAAGCGTTCGGGAGAGCATATTTTAGCGATCGACGCCGAGGGTTTTGAGACGGAGCCATTATCTATCGCGTTTAGCGCCAATGGCTTTGAAGACGGCTGCGATGAGGAGTTTCTCGATGGTGCCTGTGAGGCGTTCGAGTGCGGGGGATTGTGGTGTGGGGGATGTCAAGATGAATCAACGACGTGCCGGAGTGATTCACTGAGCGGTACGTGCGTCGATTATTGCCGTGCCACCGAGGAATGCCTCGATGGTTCGGTCGTCAATCCATTGGGCTTTGAGCAGACCTGTGAATTGCCGGAGCCCTTTCATAGCTGCGCCGATCAATGCGTCGACACGTCGACGCATATCGAACACTGTGGCCTATGTGACAACCAATGCCCCGAGGGGATCTCCTGCGAAGATGGTGTGTGTGATTGTGACGATGGTTTGATCGGGTGTTTTGGAGAATGCATCGATCCCGTCGATGACGACCATCATTGTGGAGAATGCGATAATCGCTGTGATGTGCGATGCGACGACGGGAACTGCGTGGGAGTGGACGGGGTGGACGGAGGGTGGCGTCATAGCTGTGCGGTGCTGGAGAACGGCCACGCCAAATGCTGGGGCGATAATGAGTTTGGACAACTGGGCAATGGGGAAAGTGGCGGGCTCGAGGAGACGCCGGTGGCCGTGACGGAGAGTACCAATATCGCTCAGATCTATGCCGGCTGGAAGCATAGTTGTGCGCTCGATGTGGAGGGCCAGATCTGGTGTTGGGGAAATAACGAATATGGTCAACTCGGCGACGGGGGACTCGAAGACAGTACGGTGCCGGTGGCGGTCGATACCTCCGATATCGCCGGAGATATCGTCGACCTCGCGCTGGGCGAACATCATAGCTGTGCGCGAACGGAGCAGGGACGCCTGTATTGCTGGGGCCGGAATCGAGACGGTGAGATCGGCCTCGGTATCGCCGACGATGAAGAGCCGCTCCCCCAACGGGTCGAGGAATTTCACGGCGACGCGGTGGTCGACGTCGATGCCGGTGCGGGACATACCTGCGCGGTCGTCGAAGAAATCGGTGATCAGCATTTGTATTGTTGGGGGCGAAATACCAATGGGCAGGTCGGCAACGGTTCCAGCGCCGATACCCGGGCGCCGGAGCATGTTGACGCCCTCACCGATGTCGTATCCGTGGAAGTGGGAAGCGAGCATAGCTGCGCGCTCGCCGAGGATGGCCTCTATTGCTGGGGGCGAACCAGCCAGGGGCGCCTCGGTGTCGACGAGGACTTTTCGTCGCTGACCCAGTCGACGCCGCTTCACATCGAGTCGCTGAACACGGCGACACAACTTGTCAGCGGAGGAGGCTCCACGTGTGCTCTCGCTGACGATGGGGACTATTGGTGTTGGGGTAGAAATACACACGGTCAGCTCGGGGCCGATGAGGATGTGCTCGCCACGCCGATGACCAATGAGGAGCTTCAAGACTTTCAGTCCATCACCATGGGCAACGATCATATCTGCGGTCTTTACGCCGATGGACAGATCAGTTGTCGCGGGCGCAACAATCATCAACAGCTCGGTGACGGCTCCGGCCAACACCAATCGAGTTTCGTCTCCGTTAGTTGGAATTGAATCTCGATCCACCTAATTCCTGCTGCTCCACCGGCCATGACCTCAGATCGTTCCGACAGCGGCCTCGTCCAACTGCCCCGTCCGGGGGAAGTGATCGACGATCGCTACCGCTTAAAGAAAGTATTCGATAGCGGTGGGATGGGGGTGATCATGCTCGCCGAGCAGATGCGAACCGGCCGTGATGTGGCGGTGAAATTATTGCATCCTCATATTGCCACCCAACAGGATTTTGCTGCCCGTTTTCAACGGGAAGCCAAGGTGGCCACGTTGTTTCACCACAGTAGCATCGTGCGGGTCTACGATGTCGGTGAAACCGATGAGGGGCTGCTATACCTGGTGATGGAATTGCTCGACGGGGTGGAGCTCAAGGATATTATCAAGGCCGAAGCGCCGCTTCCCACGGGTCGTGTAATCGCGATTGCCGGACAATTTCTCGACGGTCTCGCCGAAGCCCACAGCCAGGGAGTGGTCCATCGCGATTTAAAGCCCGGCAATATCTTCGTATCCCGTGACCGACGGGGGAATGAGGACGTCAAAATCCTGGATTTCGGGATCGCCAAGTTGACCAATGCTCAACAGACACAGGTCACCGAGACCGGTAAAATCACCGGTACCCCGGCCTATATGGCGCCCGAGGTATTGGTCGCCGAAGATCGCGCAAGCCAAAAGCCAGTCGATGTCTACGCGGCGGGATTGATCATTCTCGAGATGTTGACCGGTCGTCAGGCCTTTGCCGCTGAATCGATGGCTCAGACACTGATCAAACAGCTCAAAAAGCCGGTGCCGATCCCGGAGACCATCGCCAAGACATCGCTGGGTGATGTGTTGCGAAAAGCCACCGCGAAGCATCCCGGGGATCGCTATGGCGACGCCGATGAAATGTTGGAGGCATTTAAGGAGGCAAGCGCGGGCATAGATCCCGACCTCCAGCTCGATACCCAGGTGTTTGCCACAGAGGCTTCCGAAACGTCGCCGAGTATCCTGGATGAGTTGATGGAGCACGGTCCGGAGACGGGATTGGCGATCTTGCGCGACCTCCCGCAACACGTCGAGGTAGGAGACGGTGACAGTCAGCAGAGCGCCGGGCCATCACACACTGCGGAGCAAACCAATACCGATGCCCCGGCGGTATCGCAATCGTTGGCAGTCGATGTTCAAAAGACCTCTGGATCGTGGTCCGGTGGTCCCACCAAAATCGTGATCGCCACCGCCGCCATAGTGGCGGTATTGGCAGCACTGGTATTCGTATTTGAGGGGGCAAACGGCGACGTCGAGGATGGGCCTGTTTCGGACGTCGATACCCTGGCAGATCGATCGGTTGAGCGGCCTGCGCCGGAGCCGATGGAGGAAGGGCCGGCGGTGGTGGCGGTCCATCTGCAGAGCGAGCCCGAGGGCGCGCTGGTCTGGATGGCCAATCAAGTGCTGGGTCGCACCCCGGTAACATTGGATTTTGAGAAGGCGGAACTCCCCCAGGAAATTCGCCTCGAACACGATGGATACAACCCGGAAGTATTGGAGATCGCCGTCGATGAAGATGTGGCATTGGATATTGCGATGCAGGAGCGATCCGACGGTGACGACGATATCGATGAGCCACCGGAGGCCGACAGCTATGAGCCCATCGCCGCCGATGACCCCGCACTTCCCACGGTTCGGCAGCCAGCGGAAGCCGACTCTGAAGACTATGTGGAGGTCGAGCCTGCGTCGGTGGAAGAAGATGAGAGCGACGACTCCGACGACCCGGTGCTTCGTTTATTGGGCCGACGCGGCGATGACAATGACGATGAAGCAGATGAGGCGATGGAAGCCGATGTGGTCGGTGACGAAGACGAAGACGGTGAGGATGAGCGAACGACCGAGGGTGAGGCGCCGGAAGAAGAAGAGGACTCCGGCGATCCCGACGACCTGATTCACGAACTACTATAATGCACCCGTATTTCTGCGCGCCGGCGCAAGCTTAGATTTTGGGAAGCCTTTTTCGAGGATCATCATGAAGATATCTCAAAACGTATCTCGTAGCCCGGTTTTGGGGGCGATTGTGGCCGTGGTGTTATCGGCGTTGGTGGCAACTCCGTTGGCCGCCGAACTCACCCCGGAGGATATGCAGATGCTGGAGACCCACCTGGAGCGCGGGCGCGACCACTTGGATGAGGGCAATTTCGAGGCCGCCATCGATGATCTCGAGCAGGCGCGACAGCTCCACGATCACCCTTTGATTTCGGTCAATATTGCCGAGGCTTATCGCAAGTTGAATCGATGCTCCATCGCGGAAGCGGAGTACGAGGCGCTCGCCGCGCGCGACGATCTGGAGGGCGAGGTGAGGGCGGAGTTCGAAGAGGGCCGCGAGAAGCTCGACGAGTGCGTGGAGACGGTCCAGTTGAGCATTGAATGTGTCCCGGAGGAGGCGACGATTGAACTGCAGGGGCCCGATATGGAGGAGCAATTCGACTGTCCCTTTGTCGACGAGATGGAGGTCGGAATGGTGCGGGTCGAAGTGTCTAAGCCGGGATTCCAGACCGAAGTTCTGGAGATTGTGTTGGAGGCCGGTGAGGACTCGAGCGTTGAAGTTGCGCTCGATGCCGAGCCGGAGCCTGAGGAGGAGCCTTTGGCTTCTGATGCCGGTGAGGAGGTCGGCGATGAAAGTGTACCCGACGAGCCTCTGGTCGCCGCCGGGGAGCCACAGTGGCCCACCATCGCCAGCCTGGCTGCGATAGGGGTTGGGACGGCGATGATCGCCGGTGGTGGTTTGGTCGATTATGGGTCGAGAAGTCGGGCTGAGGAGCTCGCCGCTGCCCGTGATGCAGGTGACCGCGAATATCTTGAGACCCTGGAGTCCCAGGGGACAAATCGGCGTCTCACGGCAGGAATTCTATATACCGGAGGCCTATTGTTCATCGCCGGTGGTGTGACCTTGCAGTTGATCGATTTTACTCCATCTGAATCCAACTCCTCAAACCTTTCCATCTGGGCGTCACCGACGGGAATTACAACCACTATTTCCTGGTGAAGATCGTGGGTTTTGTGCTGCGCTCAAGGTGTGGAAATTTGTCGTTGTGCGTCCGGAGTGCAGCGAAGATGAGTTTTCAGGTCAGGGGTTCTGCGGTAGGCCATGAATTCATGGGGTTTCGATGAGCTGCTCTTATGTGATGGTAGTCTGTGTTTATCTATAGGGAGTCCGGCGGAGGTCGTAGACCGCTTTGGGCTGGTGTGGAAGTAGCTTGCCAGGAGGGAAGAGATGATGCGGTGGAAAACAGGGCTATTCGCGATTTTATGTGCCGTCGTCTGGGTCGGCGGTCTTGCGGTGCTTAGCGCAGAGGAGGACGGAGGTGAGCAACCACTGGAGCTGCCGTCGGTGGAAGAGGTCAATGCGCACCTCGACGAGTTGTATCGGGCCGATAGCTCGAAGGCGCAGATGACGATGACCATCGTCACCGACCGGCGGGGAACGCGAGAGCTCGAGTTGGAGGCCTGGACCCGCGGTGATGACGACGCGTTATTCGTGATTCGATCGCCGGCTCGGGAGTCGGGTACGGCGACGCTTCGCACCGAGGACGGATTGTGGAATTACGCTCCGCGAGCCGATCGGTTGGTTCGCGTTCCCACGGGCATGCTCTCCGATAGCTGGATGGGCAGTCATCTGACGAATGACGATCTGGTTCGGGAAACCGGCTATGACGAGGACTACGAGGTGGAGTTGGAGTGGGGGCAAGCCGACGGCCAGCGCGTTCTGGTGGCCAATATGACTCCCAAACCAGGTGCCCCGGTGGTCTATTCACAGGTGGTCTATACCCTGGATGCCGAGCACTGGACGCCGCTGAGTGCGGAGTTTTTCGACGGCGACCGTGTCGTGCGGCGAATGGAGTTTTCCGATGTGCGCTCGGTGGGCGAACGCCAGGTGCCTCATAAGATGGTGGTTCAGCCCCAGGACAAACCGGGGGAGAGCACGACCCTGCAATACCGCGCGTTGGAGTTCGGCGTCGACATCGACGAATCGATCTTCACCCGGCGCGGACTTCGCCGCATCGCTCGCTGACGCGGTTGGCGCTCTCATTACCAATTGTGAGTTGAATATGAATTGCTCTGTGGACGATACGGTTGGGGAGCAGTGGAGATGATCGCTCGAATTGCCTGGCGCAATCTATGGAGAAATAAGACTCGGACGGCCATCGTCGTCTCGGCGATCGCCTTTAGCTATGGATTGATGCTTTTTATGTTCGGCATCACTCAGGATAGCTATGCGAAGATGGAAGACACGATCGTCGAGGCGATCGGCGGTCATATTCTGATTCACGGCGATGGGTATTGGGACCTTCCCACGGGAGGCCAGACGGTGGAGCAACCGTCGGTCAGACGCCGGGAAATCGAGGAGATGCCCGAGGTCTCAGCGGTCGCCGAGCGGGTTGTGGGCTATGGATTGATCGGTACGGCGGTGACGTCGGAGGGAGCCCAACTGCGTGGGGTTCGACCAGAGGACGAACGAGCGTTCGTCGATCTCGAAGATCGGGTGTTGGAGGGAGGCATACTCACCGGTGAGCGCGATATGCCGGTGGTGATCGACGTCGAGGAGGCGGCAACGCTGGGCGTTGGCATCGGGGACCGCGTCGTCGTCACCGGTTCCGAGATCGATGGAGATGTAACGCGAGGACTGTTTTTCGTGGACGGCATTTTGGAGTCCACGCCGGGCCAGATCGACGAGGGAACGGCGTTTGTGCGGCTCGAGGACTTACAAGCCCTGCTGGGCTACGGCGATGCGGTCACCCAGATCGGCGTTCGGCTTCACGACGATGAGACACGCCACGACGTCGCTACCCGGTTGCGCCGACAATTCGACGGGCACCAATTGGAGGTGTTGACATGGGACGAAGCGGTGCCCGAGTTTTTGGCGCTCATCGAACTCGATCAGGCGATGACCTGGGTGTATTTGCTGGTCATTATATTCATCGTTGTACTGGGCATAACAAATACCTTTTTGATGGCCGTGATGGAGCGCGTCCGGGAGTTCGGATTGCTCAGTGCTCTCGGTATGGGGCCGAAAAGCGTCGGCGTGTTGATCATGGTGGAGACGGCGTTTTTGGCGGCCGTGGGAATGGGGGCCGGGTTGGTGCTCGGATTGGTCGGACATTTCTGGGTCTCCGCACACGGAATCGATATGGGCGCTGCTTTCGATATGGATATCGACGTCTCCGGGGTCAGCATGGAGATGGTGATCCATTCCCACCTGGACCTGCCGTTATGGATCATGGGCTCCGTGGTGATTTTCTTATTTATTTGTGTCGCCGCACTCTATCCGGCGTGGCGGGCGATGCGGCTCGCTCCTTCGGAGGCGATGCGGTTTTATGAGTGATTGGTTTCTTATTTTGTGATGTGTTTTTGAACTGCCTGAGAGGAGCCCCATGATAAATGGAGGTAGTGAGCAACCATTGATCGAGGTGCGAGGTGTGCACCGCATATTTGGCCAGGGCGAGGTGGAGGTCCACGCCCTGCGCGGCATCGACCTCGACGTAGAGTCCGGAGAATTCTCCGTGCTCGCCGGTCCATCGGGCTCCGGCAAGACGACGCTGTTGAATGTCATCGGATGCCTCGACCAACCAACCAAGGGGACGGTCCACGTCGACGGAGTGGAGGTCTCCAAATTCAGCAAAAAAAGAGCTGCCGAGTTTCGGTTGCATCGAATCGGCTTCGTTTTTCAGGCCTATAATTTGATTCCCGTATTGTCGGCCTATGAAAATGCGGAGTTCGTGATGATGCTCATGGGCGCGTCTGCCAAAGAACGGCGGGAGACGGTCATGGAGCTGTTGCACGAGGTTGGATTGGAGGGAATGACCGATCGGCGCCCCCATGAGCTCAGCGGCGGTCAGCAACAACGGGTAGCCGTGGTCCGAGCATTGGCTGCGCGCCCGTCGGTGGTGTTGGCCGACGAGCCGACGGCCAATCTAGACAGTGAAGCATCGGAGGACCTGTTGGATCTGATGGTCGAGCTAAATCAAGAGCACGACGTCACTTTTTTATTCTCCTCCCACGATCCGGTGGTCATCGATCGATGCCGGCGGGTGATCCGTCTCGACAGCGGCGAGGTCGTCGGTGACGAGCGCGACGAGGTGTCGCCATGAAACCAGGGGGATCGAGCCTTTTTTCGTGCGCTCTGTGCTTGGCGATATGTTGTCTGATGGCGACACCGGCCCACGCGCAGTGGGAATTGTGGGAGACCGAAGAGACCCACGCCGAGTTGGGTGCCAATTTGCAGTTGATGACGGCCTACGTCGACCTGCGAGATCTCGAGGAGGTCGCCCAGGTGGTTCCGATTCCCAGAGAAGCCGGTCTGGGTGGTGCTGTGGGGCGTCTGGAGTGGTCCTTCGACCTCGGAAGCCGGGCCGACGTGGACGTGCATAATCGCTTCTTCTGGCAGAATTCGACATTGCCGGAGGAGTTTTTATTTCAGGGGTTCGAGGTCTCCGCCGGGGAAGACCGCAGGTTGTCGACGGAGCTCGATCTAATCGACGGTGAGACGACCCGGCTGACCCACGATATCGATCGGATGGTGGTGGGGCTGTATTTCGGGCTGGTCGATCTGTATCTGGGGCGACAGGCAATCCGGTGGGGCGTCTCCGATATGTTCACCGTCGCCGATCGCTTTGCAGCGCTGAGTCCCTTCGAGCTCGATACGCTGCAGCGCCGGGGAATCGACGCCGCCCGAGCGGTGACCCATATTTCGCCGAGTGTGGAGCTTGACGTGGTGGTCGCCGACCGGGGCGAAGACGAGCCGTTGTCGATGGGGGCCCGCGCCGAGTACTTCGGTGGCCGCTTCGACGCATACGGTGGCGTGGGGCGTTTCTGGGAGCGAGTGAGCACGATGAGCGGACTCAGCGTCTTCGCCGGCCATTATAAATTCTTCGGCGAAGGGGAGTTGTTGTGGAATCTCGACGACGAGCAGTTGGATAGACCGCGAGCGACAGTGGGCGCACAGCGCATCTCGATGGACTGGCAGATCGGCGCTGAATATCACTTCAATGGCCTCGGTGCCGCCAGTGCCGACGGATATGCCGAGGCATTAATGCAGCCCGAATTGGCCCGCGGCGAGACCTATTTTCTGGGTCGTCATTACGCCGGAGTCAACGGCTTTTATTTCCTCGACGCCGGGTGGGGTTTCGGTGGCGGAGCGATAGCAAATGTGGTGGATCCGAGCGTCGTGGTATTTCCCACCGTGGAGTATGAGATCGAAGAGCAATTCTCCATCCGCGCCGGTGCCTACGTAGGATTAGGAGAACGCGCCGAAATCGAACTCGGCGACGAGCCGCCACAACCCGGTCAACCCCAGGATATTCTGGTCCCCGGCTCGGAGTTCGGCTCCGTCTCCGACTTGTATTTTCTACAGATGACGGCGTTTTTCTGAGCAATCGTTGGGGGCGAATATTACCGAATCTGGACATGGAGCCGATGAGTTATCAACAGCTCTTCCCGATGTGCTTGGCGGTCGTTTCGATGAAGGGTGGAATTGCGGCACATCCGGCGATCCCATAGCATGTCGTACCGGAACTCAGTGATGGAACGTCGCTTTTGTTTCACTGTTTTCGGGCGCCAGATTCGACGGCTTGGGAGCTGAAATCAGTGCATTTGATATGAACGATAGGGATGGTGGATGAGTGACGAAAAAAAGCGATATGCTCGGGTTCCAACCGAGGCGGACCTCGAAGATCCGTCGCCCATCTATTGTGTGTGGGAGATCACATTGGCCTGCGATCTGGGTTGCCGGCATTGCGGCTCTCGCGCCGGTAAAGCGCGGCCCGACGAGTTGAGCACCGAGGAGTGTCTCGATGTGGTGGACCAGATCGCGGAATTGGGGGTTCGAGAGACCACGCTTATCGGAGGTGAGGCATATCTACGCGATGACTGGACGACCATCGCCAGGGCCCTGGTCGATCACGGCATCCGGGTCACCGTCGTCACGGGAGCGCGCAATTTGAATCAGGAGCGCGTCGATGCGGCGTACGAAGCCGGCATTTCGTCGATTTCGGTCTCCATCGACGGATTGGAGAAGACCCACGATGCCCTACGGGGACCGAAGGGAGCGTGGAGTGATGCAGTGGACGCGGCGCGGCGGGTGGGGGAAAGCCCGATGCGTCTGACCGCCAACTCGCAGATCAATCGCCTGTCGATGCCGGAATTGCCCGCGATCGCGGATCTATTGGTCGACCTCGGCGCTGCGGGCTGGCAGGTACAGATGACGGTGCCCATGGGACGGGCCGCCGATCGGCCCGATTTGTTGCTTCAGCCCTCCGATTTTCTGGAGCTATTTCCCCTGTTGGTGTGGATCAAGCAGACCAAACTCGATCCGGCGGGCATCGGTCTCGCCCCGTCGAATAATGTGGGTTATTTTAGCCCCTACGAGCGCCTGTTACGCTGGAGAAGCCAGGAACTCGGTGGCCATTGGAACGGCTGCGGCGCCGGGAAATGGGTCCTCGGGCTGGAGGCCGACGGAAAAATCAAGGGATGTCCGTCGCTGCCCAGTGCTCCCTATACGGGAGGCAATATCCGCGACGAGGCGATTGTCGACGTGGTCAATAATACCCACGAACTCACTCATTTGAGCGAGCGGAGCACCGACGATCTGTGGGGGTATTGCAAGACCTGTTATTACGCCGATACCTGTTTGGCCGGATGCACCTGGACGTCACATACCTTTTTTGGGCGATCTGGAAATAATCCCCACTGCATTCACCGGGCTCTGGAGTTCGAAAAGAAGGGGCTTCGCGAGCGGATCGTTCCCGTGGAGCGCGCCAAAGGCGATCCCTTCGATTTTGGTCGCTTTGAGATCGTCGTGGAGGAGATCCCGGAGGCCGACGAAGTGCCGAGCATCGTCGACCTGGCGCTGGACCGCGTGCAGGCGACGAGCTTCGACGACCCCGGTTTGTGGGACGAAGAGACGATCAAAGAGCGGCTCAAGCGCTGGTGATTGTTTCCCTGCTTTTCGGCGCCACCAACCGGTTATGGAACCTCGAATTGGGGAGCCATTAGATAGTCCCGATCGGCGTCCTGGGCGTGGCAGCCGATGCAGCCCAGATCCTCGGTGCCCTCGAGGGCCATTCCCTCCATCTCCAGGACCTGTTCCAGCTCCGGATCGCTTTTCAGCCAGTACCAGTCGCCCATCTCGTCGGAGAGTTTGGCCATGACAGTGACCGCGCTGGGATCTTCAACGCCATCGCCGTCGTATTCTTCTTTGACGAAGATCGCCCCCTCCGGGACCGGAATCTGCTCCTGTTCGACGGTCTCGATGCCCGCCTCATTGGCGTAGGCGATGACCCAGACATCGCCGGGATGACCGGATTCGAAATGAGTATCTACTCCGGCGTGATGGTCCCACTCGCCATAATTTTCGATATCCTCCAGCAGGTCTGCGGAGTCCTGTGAGGGATCGATCCAAACCATTTCGTCTTCCACTTCCTCCGGCTCTGGTTCGGGATCTGGTTCGGGTTCTACTTCTTCGGGTTCATCGGGCTCTTCGGTGACTTCCGGCTCATCGTCACAACCGATCAACAGACCGAGTACTACCATCAACACCACTGCAGATTTTATTGGACGCATTGAGTCCTCTCCGTGAAGTGAAATTATGGTGGCGCGGCGTTGTCTTCGCTGCACGCGATATGACCCCCGGCGAACTTCTGGAAACGGCGTGGGGTGCAATGTTGGCGCGGTGGCCGATTTGTCAAGATTCAACTCATCGATCGACGTACTGGGGGCCGGTCCTCATCAAACGTCAGGCGCAGAGGAACTCGGCGGCGAGTTGTCCCACTTTTTGGGGTCTCTCTTCCTGGAGGAAATGACCGCAATCATCGAGACGGGTGACGTCGGTATCTTCGATATCGTCGCGCAGTCGCTCCACCGTGGAGCCGATGCCCGGTAGGATTCGGTCTCGTGCGCCATAGATAATCTTGACGGGATGGGAAATCGTGGAAAGCCAGGGGGAGATTTCTTCGAATTCCGCCGGTGTGAATTCGTGAAGGGTACGTATCAATACCTCTCGATCGGCCCGTGTTTGAAAGGGGGCACGTGTTCCCTCGATGGCATCCGGCCGTATTCTGGAGGAGTCGTGGACGCCGTATTTTATCGCCTGTCCCAGGCCCCATTGACTGGTGAATAAAGAGCTCAGACCCGGGAGTTGTGAGGCGAACATAAAGGCTCGTACGGCCCAGGAAAATTCGGGATATACGAGGGTGTTGAACAGAACCAGTCGCTGCAACGGCGTGGTGCGCTTACTGGCCCAATATAGTCCCACTGGACCGCCGAGGTCGTGGACGCCGAGTGCCAGGTCTTCGCCGACGCCGACGGTGTCTACGAAGCCATCGAGAATGGTTCGAAAAAACTCCAGATTGTACAATACATCCTGGGGCTTGTCGGATTCACCGAAGCCCGGCAAGTCGATGGCGATCACGCGTCGGCATGTGCTGATTTCGGGCATGACATTGCGCCATAAAAACGACGATGTGGGCCAGCCATGGATAAGCAAACACGGTGGGCCTTCGCCGAGTTCTCGGTAGTGAATGGTGTGGCCGTCGATGGTGACGTCATGACGTTGTATATCAGGCGTTTTCATGGGGGATCCAGATCGAGATTTGAGGTGGACGAGACGACAGGGGGGGGGCCAACGGGAGCCAGGAATGGCGATGAAGTGACCGGCGCTGGTCTGTAGTAAATCAGACTGTGGTGGCTATATTATTAAGACGACGAAAGGTTGTCATTTCGGGGGGAAGTATCATGCGTAGATTGTCATTTCTAGCAGTGTTGATTCTCGGGATCGCCTGGTTGGGACCCGGTTGCGGCGAGGATGACGACGAGCAACCGGAGGTCCTTGACGAGGCGACGGAGGACGATGATGGGCAAACCGAGCCCTTGGATGCAGACGAAATCCCCCCCATTGCGATGGGGCGCGTGGAGTCGGAGGTGCTCGGTGAAGTGGCGGATTTTGGTGTGCAACCCGTCGACGACGATCCGGAAATTGTCGTTGAAGACGTGCCGGGGAGTGAATTGGTATGCCCCAGAAGCCCCACATTCTGGCGTGAACATCACCGCTTTGCTTCGGAGCCGGAACGACAGATTCCGTGGCCCCTCGAAGAGCAGACGCTATTGTGCGAGATGCCCTGGTTTTTGATTCTCTCGGAACCGGCACGAGGTGATGCCTGGCTGCCTCTGGCCCGACAATATATTGCGGCCCGACTCAATATGGCCGGTGGAGTATCGCCGCCGGTGGGGTTGATTGAGGACCTCAATCAAGCCGACCAACTATTGAATCGGTGTCAGCCACTGGTGGCGAGACCGCAGACGGCCGATCGGCGCCTGGCGGGGAGGTTGACCCGTTCGCTCGCGGCGTTCAATGAGGGGGCCTGTCTGCCCCTTCCGTGATTCCGGCTAAGAAACACTCCCGTCGGGTACTCGAGGGCCGGTTCGATCCGGGGAGTCTTTTCGATAAGGCAGCATCACACCAACGCATCTGTATCTTGTGGGTCCGATTGTGATTCGGGTTGTTGGTCAGATGGCGTCGAGACTTGTGCTGAAACGCTTTCGTCGAGCCGCTCCACCGTGCCGGCGGCGCCGTCGAGGATGACTCGCTCGCCGTCACGCACGTGCTCCAATAGCCCTGGAACTCCAACGATGGCCGGGATGCCCAATTCTCGGGCGACCACGGCGGAGTGCGACAGGGTACTTCCGCGCTCCACCAGGATGCCGGCGGCGGCGGGAAATAAGGGCGCCCAGCCCGGATCGGTGCGTAGAGTGGTCAGAATATGACCCTCCATCTCCAGGTTGTCCGATGGGCTCATAACCACCCGCAGCGGCGCCTCGACGCGGCCGGGATAACAACCGGTGCCCTGCAGTACAGAAGTGTCTCCGTGGTCCACCTCTTCGCTCTTCGGCGGCAGATAGCGATTTCCGTGATAGACCGGCCCCCGGGTCTCGAAGTGGTGTGGAAGCTTCATCTCTTCGTAGGTGGCGTATTCTCGTCTGCGTGCATCGACGATCGGTTGGAGTTCGGCGCTGGCGGCGCGCCCCTCGTAATAAGCCAACACCTCGTCGGTGGTCAGATAGAAGATGTCGCGGGGGTGCTCGAGTTTTGCGGCCTCGAAAAGTCGCTCGCCGATGGCCCGGTAGGCGTCTCGATACAGTCCGAACATCCGGGTGCGCGCAAGGCGCATATTCTCGCGGTTTTTTACGGCTGCGCGCGCTTTTTCGATGATCCGAGATGCCCGCATATTGGCGACGAATCCAAGATTTTTACGGAGCGATTCTTCAGCCGTTTCTCGAAGCTGTTGTTCTCTCTTCGCCAGGCGTTCGGGATCGAGATCGGGGCGGGCGAGATAATTTCGCAATACGCGGATCACGAAGCTCGGGTCCTCACGGGCGGTCACTGTCTCCAGCTTCAACTCACCGATGACCCGGTCACCGTAGCGCTCGATATAATCGTCGAGTCGCCCGGCGAAGGCCGGAAAGTTCTCCTCGAGACTGCTCAGAGCTTCCATCGGCGGATCGCGTTGCAGCACCGACACCAACTCGTCGTCTTCGGCTGCGTCCCGGGCAAGGCGCATCAAAAAGCGGGTGGGCTCGATGGATTCGATTCCCTCCTCGCCGCTGAGCAGGTTGTTGGCGACCTCGTCGGGGTTGTCCACGCCCGAGGACTCCACGAGTCGGCGAAGCCGGCCCATGGCCATCATCACGTAAAAATCGTTGATGATCGGGGTCGACCAATTCTCGAGCATCTCCCGTCGAAGTTGCTCCAGCGTCTCCATCAATTCCGAGAAGGTGGCTTCGGCGAAGCCATCGCGGTCGATGCGTTGATAAGCTTGGTCGAATTCATCGAGAAAGCGAGGGACGGCGCGGGGAAGCGAGCGAAACCCGATCAGCAACCAGACGAAGGCGATGAGCACCGAGGGCAGACGCCGAAGCTTTTGGCCAAAGGACAATACCTGGTCTTCTACGAAGTCCACGGGAACGTCGAGCCCCATCATGGCTTCCATATCCTCTTTGTTTCGCCCAAAGGAGGGAAGGAGCAAGAGGCCGCGGTACCAGTTGTTGATATTGTAGTAGATTCGGCCGCGGACGATGCCCAACATATTGCGCAACATATCGGAGTGGTCGTCGATGACGTCGTCGGAGATCCGCAGGGCCCGCATGGTCTGTTCATAGACGCTGGCGTAGGCCTGTTGGGCGAAGGAAAAGGTCAACGGGGTGGTCACTCCGCAATAACTCTCCTGGATATTGCTATTGTCGAAGACGCGGCGCGGTCCATCGTTGTTTTCTCGTTCGGCCAGCGCCGTGATCGGGCGGGCCTGCAACACGTAGAGTTCGCCGTCGGCGACGGTCCATTCGATATCCTGTGGTCTGCCGAAGGCGTCGGCGATGCTGCGGGTCGTGCGGGCCAATTGGTCGACCAACCGGGCGTCGAGGCAGCGCTTGTTTCGGCGCTCGTCGTCGACCTCGATTTCGGTGGTTCCACCGTTGTCGCCAGGGGCCTCGACGATGGCGATATCCTTGTCGGCCACGGTGGCGTCAATTTCGCCATCGCCTTCGGCCCACAGGAATTCATCGACGGCACAGCGCCCGTCGACGACGCCCTCGCCGAGCCCCCAGGTTCCGTGGATCAAGACGTGATCGCGGCGTCCTGTGACGGGATGTGCCGAAAAGGTGACGCCCGATACGTCACCGGTGATCATCTGTTGGACGATGACGGCGACCCGGGGAATCGACGCCGCCTTGTCCAAGTCGTGCTCGCGCAGACCACGCCACCGATAGGTCAGCGCTCGCTCGGAAAACGCAGATGCCCAGCACATCCGAATTTTTTCGATGACCTCGTCGACAGATCGAACGTAGAGATGGGAGCTCAATTGGCCGGCGAAGGATAGCGTCGAGGAGTCCTCACCGACCATCGAACTTCGCACGGCGTAGGGACCGTCGCCCAATTTCCGAAGGGCCTCGGTGACATATTCGCACAGCGTGGAGTCGACGTCGGTGTCGACGATCGCCTGGCGAATCTGTGACGCATAGGACGCGAAGTCCGGCTCGTCACCGCGGTTGGCGTACAGTCCTCGCATCGCTTCCTCGAGGGCTCCAGCATTGCCGAGGTGAGCGACGCTGGATTCGGCGCCGACGACAAACCAGGGGGGAACGGTGGGAGCGTCCAATGTCTCGAGCCGGGCCAATCCGTGGGCCTTTCCTCCAATCTGCTGGACACAAGCTGTGAGAGCGTCGTCGGAAAATAATACAGCCCTGCTCATAGTCCGGTGCCTCCCCATGAGATGCCGTGTTGGGCAGCGACAAAGCCGATTACCACCAGATAACTGGCCATCATCGACAGGCTGACAAGCGCCTCCGTCGTCTTTCGGCCCTTCGGCGTCGGGTTTTGGCGAAAGAGCTGCAGAGGCACCAGCGAGGCCAATAAGATGGCCGCCAGAGCGGCAAACCAGACCGGCGACGGTGTTCCGTCGACGATCCACATCAACAAAAGAGCCAGTGAGCCGGTGGCGAGGGTCAATAAGACTCCGACGATAATCGGGGCCCCGGAGGTGCCGAAGACCTTGGTGTAGGAGTCGACCTCCTCGCGTTCCTCCTCGGGGGCGCGAAGCTTGCGGGTTACCTCGAACGCTCCGCCGCATAAAAAGGCCAGGGCTGCCAGATAACCGACCTCCAGCGGAAGCCCTTCGGCGCCCGCTCCGATCTGGACCATCCACAAAATTGCCAGGGGCATGATCAGCATATGACTGGTGGCGTAGATGACGAGTCGCTCGGTGAGCCACTGGCGGACGAAAAACTCCTTGGTCATCAGCAGGCTGTAGGCAAAGACGGCGAGCCACCACATGGTGATGGGGCCGAATCCGCCGTCCAGTAATAATGAGCCTCCCAATTGCGTGGCGATCGCCAATGCACCGGCGACTTTGAGGTGCCCCAATGTGATCAATCCCTGTTGCAATACCCGGTCCGGGTAGTTTTTGCAGTCCTCCTCGTAGTCCTTGTGTTCGTCGTAGATGCGCAGCAAGAAAAAGAAGCACCAGACCGGCAAAAAGCCCGCCAATTCGCGCAGTCCGAATTCCACCCCGGCTGTGGAGGTTGCGACCTGACCGACCAACACGGCGGTGGCGTAGAGACTGAAAAACAAAAGAGAGTTGGCGAATGGAAATCGCTCGTTCATCCACGCCAAAAAGCGACGTGGAAGCGAACTTTGCATCGTGACTGAACTCATATAACGTCTCCATTCTCTGCGGGGTTGCTCAGTTTCATGCACCTCGTCTAGTGGTCCGTGTCAGTGATTATAAACGTCTGAACTCTTCTCAGAACGACGATCTCTTTGGCCTCCGCAGTCGACGATGCTCTGGCATCGCCTCGTTTGGATGCCTTCGAACTCGCCGCCCTGAGCAAAGTTCAAATTGTCAAAACCACTGACACGAACCACTCATCTCGATGATCTGGCAATTTCAACTTCTCTTTTTACTAGACCGTAATGATCGCGAAGCCAAGCGTCACAGAGACGAATTTGGCGGGTCTGGTGTTGCGCCACACGGCACAACGCCCGGAGCATCCGGCGTTGGTGGTGGCCACTGAGTGGAGCGATACGGAGGTTCTGGAAGAGACTCGCCTGACCTACGGAGAGCTGGGCGACCGAATCGCCCGAGTGCGCCGGGGGTTGGCCGAAGCGGGTTTGCAAAAGGGCGACCGCGTGGTGGTGATGTTCGGCGTGCGCGTCGAATTATATGTTCTGGTGCTAGCTCTTTTGGCGTCCGGTATGGTTGCCGTGTTGATCGACTCTGGAATGGGCAAAACGGGAGTGGTGCAGGCCCTGAAAATGGCCAACGCAAAAGCGATCGTGAGTGTCGACGCCGTCTTGCGCCACCGGTTTTGGGTTCCCGCGCTGTGGGGACTAAAGCGCTACTCCGTGGAGCGCAGTCGTGTTGGCGTTCGTCCGTTCTCAGACCTCGAAGAGCATGAGCCACTCGAAGAGCCGGCTGTGGATTGCGGGTCCCAGGCGCCGGCGTTGATCACCTTTACCTCCGGCACGACCGGTCGGCCCAAGGGAGCCAACCGCACCCACGATCTGCTCATCGCGCAGCACCACGCCCTCGCCGAACACTTTCCGGCGAGCGGCGATGAGGTCGATATGCCCTGTTTTCCCGTCGTTCCCCTTCACAATTTATGCTCCGGTATCTCCACGGTGTTGCCCGCCGTCGACTTCGGACACCCGGCGAGCGTGCAGCCCGGCGCCGTGCTCAGCCAAATCGTCGCCGAGGGGGTGACTCGATTTGCCGGCGCCCCGGCGTATTTGACAATGATTGTGGATCACCTCTGCGCATCGGGGTTGAAGCTCGACGAGGTTCGAACCGTGGTCTGCGGTGGAGCGCCGACGCCCCGGGCGCTGTGCCACAAAATGCAGCGAGCACTCCCGGAGGCCGAAAAGATCATCATCTACGGCTCCACCGAGGCTGAACCGATTGCCAGTGTTTCCATGGAGGAGTTCGCCGGGGCCGAAGGCAAAGGCTATCTCGTCGGACGGGTCGCCGAAGCCGCGACGGTGGCCATCGTGTCGCTTCCCGACCCGGTGCCCCAACTCGGCGACGACGAGATGGAGCCTTTCGCGGTGGCTTCCGGAGAGGTCGGTGAATTGGTGGTGCGCGGTCCCCACGTGCTGCGGGGCTATGTGGACAATCCGGCGGCCGACCGAGAGACCAAAATTCGCGCGCCTGATGGCGGTGTGTGGCACCGAACCAAAGACCTGGCCCGCATCGACGATGAGGGGCGAATCTGGTTGGTCGGCCGCACAAGCGACGCCTTTGAGATCGACGGGCGGAAGGTGTATCCCTTCCCCATCGAAGTTCGTGTCGACGCTCTGGAAGGCGTGGTGCGTTCGGCGCTGATAGCCAGGTCT
>SKPJ01000479.1 GCA_007119595.1 Myxococcales bacterium | reverse complement strand
GGATGTCGCGGAGTTGTTGGAAATGCCGTGTCAGACCAATGAGGTGGGCCGATGTGCGGTGCTGATCGGAGGGTTTTTGGCGGTGGCAGCTCGTTTCGAGCTTCCCCTTCGGTTATTGGAGGTGGGGGCGAGCGCGGGGCTCAATCTGCGCTGGGATCAATTCCGTTATCGTGGCGCCGGAGGCAGCTTCGGTCCTGACGGCAGTCCCGTCCAATTGACGCAGCAATGGAATGAGCCACCGCCTGATGTGGACGCGCAGGTGACCGTCGAAGAGCGGCGCGGCTGTGATTTGCGCCCCGTCGATCCCACAACCGAAGAGGGGGCGCTTCGGATACGTTCATCGATCTGGGCCGATCAGATCGAACGGATGCGCCGGCTCGACGGTGCCATCGCCGTCGCCCGGCGCGTGCCGGCCCCGGTGGACAATGAATCGCTCGATGTGTGGATCGAAAGACAGCTCGCCACACCCGCCCGGGGCCGTGTCACCGTGGTATATCACTCCATTGTCGAGGAGTATCTCAGCGACGAGGTCCATCAGCGCTTTTTGGAAGTGCTCGACGATGCCGCCCGGCGCGCCGGGGAGGACGCTCCCCTGGTCCATCTGCGCCTGGAGTCCATCAGCGATCTACGGCACCACGGCTGCGATCTGAGGATATGGCCCGGCGGCGAGCGCCGCATCGTCGCTCAATGCGGAGCGCACGGTCAGGATGTCGTGTGGAAGTGAATTTCCGATGCTCTGCAAAACGCATCGGCCGGCATCTGCTCAGGTTCGGGATTCCCGGATGGAAATTAGTGAATCAAATCTCTGTAGTGACAGGAGTTGCAACGTGGAAGGGAGAATCTGTTTTGTACTGATGGTTGTCGCAATGGCAGTCGGCGGCTGCGCAAGTTCCGGCTCGGAGACCGAGAGCGACTCGCCACGGCAGGCACCTGAAGCGGCGGTGGAGCAACACGACGCCGAACCGGAAGTGGCGGGATCGACAGCGGTGACCGATCCGCACGGCTCCGTCGCCGGGCAGATTCGCGACGTCCTCGACGGCGAGCACCGCTCCGATGCCAACGCCGCACGCGACGAGTATCGAAATCCCCTGGAGACGCTCTTGTTTTTCGGGATCGAGGCCGACATGAACGTCGTCGAAATCTGGCCCGGACTCGGCTGGTATACCGAAGTGCTCGCCCCGCTGGTGGCCGAAGAGGGTTCGCTTCGGGTCGGTCTTTACGCAACGAAAGACGGCGATCCGGATCACCGCCCCACACAGGTCACCGAAAAGTATCTGGCGATGGTCGATAACAACCGAGACGTCCTCGGCGAATTCGAGATGGGGACCTTCGCTCCTCCGGAGCATATCGAACTCGGCGAGCCCGAATCGGCCGACGTGATCCTGTCGATACGAAATCTCCATCTGCTACATCGCGACGGGCGACTTCCCGACGCTGCCGAGGCCTACTTCGAGGTGCTTCGGCCCGGGGGAACGCTCGGAATTATCCAGCACCGAGCCCCCGAGGGAAGCGACCCCGATGAAACTGCCCAGAGGGGTTATCTCCCCGAGGCATTCGTGATCGAACAATTCGAAGCGGTAGGCTTCGAACTCCGAGAGCGAACGGAGATCAACGCCAACCCGGACGACACGGCCGACCATCCGAACGGAGTCTGGACACTCCCCCCGGTGCTCAACGTGGGAGACGAAGATCCACAGCCCTACAAAGCGATCGGTGAAAGCGATCGGATGACCCTCCGGTTCGTCCGTCCCCTCGAAGAGGCCAACTGTGATCGGCTCGAGGATGGTGCAGCGCGCACGGATTGTATCGCCGAAGAGGCGCTGGCGAACCGGGAGTTGACGGAGAGACAGCGGCGCGAGCTGTGTCGAGAGGCTCCCTTTCCCCTGCGCTGCGATTTTCTCATCGTCCTCGCCGACGAAGACGCCAGTCTGTGCGACGCGGAGTCCTTTCTCGGAGACGGGAATCAGTCTAGCTACGGACCAGAATGTTATTTTCTGGAGGCCATTGACGACGGTGATCTCCAAGACTGCGAGCAGATTCTCGCCACCGGTGAGCCCCGAAAATCCCCCTTTGACCCGACGGCGTTCTGCGAGCGAATAGCCTTCGCCGGGGACAAACTCGATATCACCCTGAGCGTCGACGAACTTCCCGCCGCCGGAGACGGACTTCACGAATTATTGGCGCCCTATTACCTTGCCACTACCTACGAGGAGCATCAGCGCCGGCTGCAGCGTGGAGAGTATCTATACGACGAAGACCGATCGGTGTGGGACAGTGAGGACCACCAAAAATGGTACTGCGGTGGCGTATCTCCTGGCGTCCCGGACTCACTGCTTCGCATGGACGAGATCAATCCCGCGCTCGTCGAGCAATTTATCGACGACTTCGCCGAGACATTTGGGCGAGACGTCAACTTTTACATCCATTTCAAGAGCTTCGATCCGGAGACCTGGGAAGGCCTTGAGGAGATGTTGAGCAGTGGCATTCGACTCTATACCATCGGCCACACCGCTCATCGGCCATCGAGCGCGCTCACCTTCGTCGACGACGGGACGTATCATCGACGGGACTACCAATTACCTGCTGAACCCCCGTCCGTAACAGGGCCCCATCACTTCAATATCACGGAGGGAAGTTGGAAAATTGTCTCCGCACAACCGGGTGAACGATGGGCCGTCATCGCATTGGACGGCGAAGAATTCTACTTCGGCCGAAGCGATCGGAACGAGCAATTATTCGTCCTTCACACCGAAGACGATATCTATGACGACACCTCCGGTGGGCTGATGCGTTACAGGTATATCACGGAGGAATATTCCGGCGAGTGTTGAACGGGGGCAGATCAGTTAAACGGGAGTTTTGCCGTTTTGGTGGGACGCCCTCCAGTTAGCAAAATCCCAGATCGAGCTGTCCGCGGCGCCGAAAGTGTTGGCGACACAGATCTTTGTCGCGGCTCGTCGAGATGCCGAGTCTGTCGCAGCTCTGGCGAAAGAGCTGGGCCATCATCTCCCAGCGCGGGCCCTGACCGACCATTCGCCGGCCGAAGCGACTGTCGTTTCGCGCCCCGCCGCGCAGCTCTTCGAGGGCCGACAACACCCGGTCGGCCCGTTCGGGATAGACCCGTCGAAGCCGTTGCTCGAAGATGTGGTCGACCGGTCGGGGCAGCCGCAACAACGTCATAAAGGCCCGGCGGGCCCCGGCGTCGGCGGCGCGCTCTAGCAGACTGCGGGAAAACTCGCGTTAGCGTCTCGGCGGCGCGCCGCTTCGATCTCATTGTCGTCTTCGGTCGACGATGCAATCTGTCATCGCCTCCCTCAGACGACGTCGACCTCAAAGCGGCGTATCCGCCGAGAAAACCTGATGAACCCAGCCGCCGCGAGGTCACGGAGATGCGACGACGCGATGCACTTGCTTATCACGGAGGAGCATCGACACTGAGATCGTGGCGGCTGGTTCGTCAGGCGCATCGGGAGTTTCTCCGCAGTCTGCTAGGATGCGCGGGATATCGCTGTCATTTAGCCCCGGAATGAGCGGCGCCAGGCTGACGCCGACGTCGACGCCGGCGTCGGACAACACGCGCAGCGTCTTAAACCGCTGTGAGATCGCCGATGCCTGAGGTTCAATGGCCCAGCCCGCTTCGTCGTCGGCAAAGGGAATGCTCACGAAGACGCGCACGCCGTTCCAGTCGGCCATCTCGCCCAGCAGATCGACATCTCGCCGGATGAGCGCTCCCTTGGTCACAAATCCCACCGGGTTGCGCCGCGAGGCGCAGACTTCGAGGCATTGCCGAGTGATCTGATAGGACGCCTCCAGCGGTTGGTAGCAGTCGGTGACTCCGGAAAAGACGATGGTCTCCGGTTGCCAGTCCGGGTTGTCCAGTCTCGCTTTGAGCCGTACGGCGGCGTTGGTCTTGACCACGATCCGTCGCTCGAAATCGCTGCCGGCCCCGAAGTCCAGATATTGGTGGGTGGGCCGGGCGTAGCAGTAAATACAGCCGTGAAAACAACCGCGATAGGGGTTTAGTCCGTAGCGAAAGGGAAGGTCCGGGCTCTGGTTTTCGCTCAAGATCGACTTCGCCTCCTCCTCGTAGACGACGAGATCGATCTCGGGAGGCCGGCCCAGCCACTCCACATGATGGGAGGCCCAGGGGTTGGGTGGATTTTCGACCTTTCGAGGTTTCATGCGACGAGCGCTGGAGAAATACTGGTGAATATGGCTCGGCCAAAGGAGCTGTGAGGGTCATTGTATGACGGTGATGCGCAGCTCCTCGGTTTAGAGACTGTTGAACTGAACTCGGTCAGTGATGCCGGACTTTGACACTCTAGATGGTCAAGCTCAGGAATCACTGCAATTGTCGCCGGAACAGGTCAGGGTGCACGTTGCGTCGCCTTGGCAGTCCCGAGTGCAGCCACCGCCGCTGCAGCTAAAGGTGCAGGTCGCGCCATCCTTGCATATATGTTCGCAATTACCTCCCGAACAACTGGCGGTGCAGTTCTCACCACTGGGGCAGGTCACGGTACAGCCGCCAGCCGAACAGGTGTGGGTTCCCTGGCCACGAAGACGCCCGAGTTGTTGAAGTCCGTCGATGTTTACGCTTTCGCCATCGCCCGTAATCTCGATGCCACGGCCACCAATACGCACGGATTCGCCGTCGCCCTGAACATGAATGCCATCGTCTCCTATCCGCACGGATCCATCGTCTCCCTCGACATGGATTCCATCATCGGAAATCTGTACGTTGTCCTGTTCGCCTTCAGTAGTAGATGGTGTGTCAGTGTCGCATGCGATCGTCGCAAAAACGAATAGAGATACGAGGAAAATGCTCTTCGGTATTACGTCGGACTCCGTAGGCTTCGAGATGGCCGTAGCGAATTGTGAAAAAATCTCATCATTGTACGGGCTCCGGGATCGATTCGGCAAGCAGAGGATGATGGTACAATCCGGTCCTCTTCGCTTGCCCTGACCCGTCTCTCCGTCACCTCCATTTTAGCCTTCCCACTTCGGCTCATCATCCCCTGGTGCCTCTATCGGCGCGTGGGTCAACTCTACCGTGTTGCCCGCTGGATCTTTTACAACAAAGCTCCAGTAGCCGACCCACTGCGGTACGGCATCAAAGGACCGGACCCGTGCGCCACAGAGGCGCTCGATCATGTCGCGAAAGAACGCCGGGTCAGAAAACTCGAACGACCAACTCGGCGTCGGCACGACGCCGCCAGACCAACCCGGCTGGCGATGCCACTTCTGAGTCACCGGAAGGTCTTCGGTCGCCGAGAGAATCGTAAATTGTACGGACCCGTGATGATAGCCCACCGCCTGATCGCTGGCGTAGATCTCCGATAGGCCTATCAGCTTCGTATAAAACCGGCGCATTTCGCTGAGATTGTTGCAATGGATGTACAAAAAGAAGCGGTCATTCTTGCTCATCGTCGGTTCCGATTTCATTGGGCGACAACAGTCACTTTCACAGCGCAGCAGACCCCGGCCTGCCATGATTTTCCTGTGGCGTTTGAGACGCCTTACAGTAGTTCGGTGCCTCTGGTTCGGCTGTCGGTCATGGGGACGGTGCTCCCCAACAGGCCACCTGGAGCCGATAACATCTTGCTATCGCAATACCCGAGGGCTCAGCGAACGAGTGGTGGCCCCCGCATAGCTCATCTCGCCGAGGGTGTCGGTCACGATGGGGAGAAATTGCCCGATGAGTATCCCGGCGCCGATATACAGGTCCACCCACCCCGTAAGATAGGGTGTGATTCATCTCCGTAGGTCGGAGGGCCGGAGCAGCAGGGCGAAGCCTGACAAGGAGCACGACCGCAGCTGTGGCAGCGCCACCGCCAGGGAGTCGCGACACCGTCAGATTCGGTCTGCTGCTTCGCAACCGAGAACCGACGGGGGTGAATCACACCCCGTAAGATAGCGCTCGAAGAAGCCGATGTCCTGAGAAGATTAACGGTTGTTCGGGAAACGCAATGGCGTTGGTTTTTAATTTTAATCGTTTATTGTCTATAAGCGATAAACCGGGAGGGAAATCACCGGACGAACATCATTATCCTGAGGAGATCGCAGATGAACTCGGAACCATCTCCCAGGGAGTGTTGTCCCCCGGCGAAAGGTGAATTCGGCAATTCCTTTCGAGGGGAGCAGGCGATCTCCTATACCCACGAGGTGATCGACGAGGACCACCGCCGCTGGCTGTGCATCCTGCCGCGCCATATTCGACTCCAGCTCGGCAAGGACGCCGAATTTTCGGTGCTGATGGTCCACGGCAGTCCGCGAAAAATTAACGAATATCTCTTCGAGAACCGCCCAGAATCGAGCATGGAGCGGTTGATGGTCGCCGCCGGTGCCGACGTGATGCTCCTCGGTCACACCCACAAGCCGTACCATCGGGTATTGGTGGAGGAAGGCGATGAGGGCCAGAAGCGTTACCGCCACGCCATCAAGATTGGATCTGTGGGAAAGCCCAAGGACGGAGATCCCTGGGCCTGCTGGGCATTGCTGACGGTCGACGAAGACCCCGAACCCGGTGCCGAACATTGCTTCGAGCTCAACTTCGTGCGGGTCAGCTACGATGTCGAAGAGGCGGCGAGGGGCGGTGGAAGAGTCGCCGCTTCCCGACGCGTTTGCCGATATGCTGCGCAACGGAGGGAAAGCCGAAAAGTAAGCGTCCGCCGTCCTCAATCCGCCGTCCTCAACAGGCCGGGCAGCTCCAAGAGTTGGCCGGTCGCGCCGGGGGCCGTCTGGCGATCACCGGACTCGACGTCACCGATGAAGCGCAGATCGCCGACGCCGCCTCCTCTACGGCCGAACGATTCGATCGGTTACACCTGTTGTTGAACGTCGCCGGAGTCCTCCACGACGAGACTCGCGATATTTATCCCGAAAAAAAGCTCGACGAAGTTCGGCCCTCCTCGGTGATGTACAATTTCAAGGTCAACGCGCTGGGACCACTGCTGGTTATGAAGCATTTTAAGGGTTTGATCGCCAATGACCGGCGGGCGGTGATCGCCAACTTGTCGGCCAAGGTCGGCAGTATCGGCGCCAATCAGTTGGGCGGCTGGTATGCCCACCGCGGCTCCAAGGCGGCTCCGTGGTGAGCTCTTTAAACATCGGTTAGAAGCAGCTGACGACGCAATCGTCTCTGAAATCGCAGCAGTACTCAAGCAATCGGGCCCTCGCCTTGGTTCGAAGTTGTGGAGTGGGGAACGGCGGGCCGAGGCGAGGGCTGGGGCAGGGAAGTTCGAGTCCTGTAAATGGGTAGGGTTTTAAAAAAATGCACGCTGAAAGTGATTTCCGCAGTTCGGTCGGTCATAGCAGTCGCTTTGCTCCGGCGGAAAGTCCTGCGGATCGGCGCCGGGATGTGTATAGAGAATATTCAAATAATAGGTTTCACCGGGCTCGATATAACAATAGCGGGTATCCGGATTGTCAGGGTCCGTGGTCCAGCGAGTACGAATCGAGCCTTCGCTCGTCTCCGCGACGCGTCCGCACACCGGGTCATCAAAGCTCGCCACGTCGAAATCTCCGGGGCACTGAGTCAAGGTCGCAAACATCCGACCGGCCCCCGAAATCGAAGGCACGTTCGTAATAGGTGCGACGCCCCACCCCCCTGAGCGATCGATCAGATCCTCTGGGACTGTGAACTCCATGGAAACATATCGCCCCTTCTCGAGATAAAAGGGGAAATTATTGGACGTTCCGGGGAATTCGTCTCCCTTGAATACCTCGGTATAATAACTCGGGTCCGGGTTTTCGCTGCCATAAACGACATCCGTGGCCAGGCTCCACTCGGGAAAGTCACTGAGCGGGGGCCGCTCGTCGCAATTGATGACATCGTCGGGCTCACCCGTGTCGGGTTCACCCGTGTCGGGTTCACCCGTGTCGGGCTCACCTGTGTCGGGCTCACCTGTGTCGGGCTCACCCGTGTCGGGTTCACCTGTGTTCGATTCACCCGTATCGGGTTCACCAGTGTTCGATTCACCCGTGTCGGGTTCACCCACGTCGAGATCGCCGGTATCGGCATCCCCCCCGTTGGGTTCACCGACGTCTTCTTGCCTGTTCGCGTTCTGCGCGTCCTCGCCATCACCGGCATCAACCTGCAAGTCTC
>SKPJ01000420.1 GCA_007119595.1 Myxococcales bacterium | reverse complement strand
TGGATTTGTCGTCGTCGCCGTCGTCGCCGCAGGCGATGGTGGATTTGTCGTCGTCGCCGTCGTCGCCGCAGGCGATGGTGGATTTGTCGTCGTCGCCGTCGTCGCCGCAGGCGATGGTGGATTTGTCGTCGTCACCGTCATCGTCGCAGGCGATGGTGGATTTGTCATCGTCGTCACCGTCGTCGCCGCAGGCGATGGTGGATTTGTCGTCGTCACCGTCATCGTCGCAGGCGATGGTGGCCTCATCGTCGTCGCCGTCATCGTCGTCGTCATCGGCGAGCAGATTGGCTTCGTCATCACCGTCGTCATCGTCGTCATCGTCGGCGAGCAGATTGGCTTCGTCATCACCGTCGTCATCGTCATCATCGTCGGCTTCGGCGGTGATGAGCGATTTGTCATCGTCGTCGCCGTCGCCATCACAGGCCAGTGCCGTAGCTCCGGCGAAGACCAGGCCGAAAAAACACAATGCAGCGAGCAATTTTTTGAGCAGTTGACTTTTCATGGTGAGGCTACCTCTTTTTGAGATGTTGAAAATAAGCATTAACAGTGCGAATGCCTGTGGAATGGTAACGGCTCGCGGAAGAGAAATCCACCATTTGTCAACAAAATTGTACGACAAGGGGGGGGAATATCGAAAAACGGTTGTGAGTAAAGAGTTTAAACAATGCGAAAAAATAGTGATCGATCGTCAAATATATGCCGATGGGAGAGCTGGCCCCATTGGTGAGTGGGAGCCGAAGAGTATATCGAGCGGTGATTTTCGTGCAGGTATCGGCACCTTGTTGTGGGAGACTATATGGCGCTCAACGGACAGCAATCACCAGAGCGGTGGCGTTGTCGCGACCGACTTTTTCAAGGGAGCGATCGATGATGGCATCGCATAATTTTTGGGGTTCGTCTCGATGCAGCGGCACCATACGCATCAACTCGCGTTCGTCGACCTCGCCGTGAGCACCGTCGCTGGTGAGCACCAAGATATCGCCTCTCTTTAGCTGGAATCCGCCGAGAGTTCGCTGATCGACATCGAGATCGAATCCCTCGGGCAGAGATTTCGTAATCCCGTCGATACGACGCCAGTCCAATTCGGTACCGGTACTCAAAAAGCGGGCGATCGTGCGATGGCTGGCATCGTTTTTTCCATTTCCCGACGTCGATTCGCCGAGGCGTTCGTAGATCGATGCCAGGGTGTGATCTCGGGTGAGCAGAATGGGGCGGGAATCGCGAATCAGCATCGCTCGGGAGTCACCGACGTGACAGATTCCGGCCCGATCGCCGGCGAGCAATAGCCCTGTAAAGGTGGTGCCTCCCCGATTTTGTTTTGGAGCAAAGCAGCCTTCCAGAGCCAGTCGCTGGCTTGTCACCCGGGCCACGGCGCGAGCAAATGCGGTGGGATGGGCGTGCAGCGGTTGACCCCCGTGATGGTTCCAGGCTCTCAAAAAGGCGGAGCAGGCCGTCTCTACAGCCAGTGAACTGGCCCGTTCTCCGTCATCGATGCCACCGATGCCATCGGCGACGCAAAAAAAGCCGAGTCGCATCTTGCGGGAGCCACGGCTGGTGTCCACCACGACATGACCGCAGGAGTCCTGGTTGTTCTGGCGAAAGATATGATTCCCGAGCGTAGATCGGGAGCCCACCTGGTAGGCCAGCGGTCGCAGCAATTCAATATGCAGATTGGCGAGTCCCTCGCGCAGGGCGTCGACATCGCGATAGGCGAGATCGCCATAGGGGGTGACACATCCCGCCAGCAGTTGAGGAAGTCCCGGGGAGGTGATGCCCGTATCGGCCATTGCCGAGCGATCTTGGAGTAATGAGACCAGTTGGTGCCCCCCGGGATAGTCGTGCTCCAGAAAATTTTGATAGGCCAGTTCGGCAAAAATGTGGATGTCGCGCCAGATGGTCTCAGGTTCGCCATCAAGAGGGGCGAGTGTGGGCAAGCTGGCGATCAAAAGCTCGCCGGTGGGGGGCGAATAAAGCAATTGGGAGCGCTTGATCCCATCGAGTGCCCAACCGGCGTCGTGGATCTCATGGAGTGTTTTTGCAAGTCCCTGCAGGGCGCGAACACAGCAGATGGAGTCGAGATTTCGCCACTTCCAGACGTCGAAGGGTTCAAAGTGGCGGTTTGGACATCGGAGCACGATGGTGACTTCATCGTCCGTTTTGGGTCCTCGCTGCACCGGGCGAGGAAGAGCATTCAATGTCCCGCCGGAGTCAAAAAGTGCGTCGACCCGTTGTTGCCAGGACGTTGGCCCGCGCCACACCAAATAGCGATGACCATCGGCATCTTCGACCAACTCCGATGTCGAATCTGTACTGCTATACTCGATCTCCGAGAGCTGGCGGTACTTTTGTTTTAGGGAGTCGAGGGGAGAGCTCATTATTCGTTCTCCGTCGTCGACTCGTCCGGCGTCGCATCCGAAGGTGTTATATTCGAAGGGGGATGACCTTCGGACCAGTCCACGACGGCCGGTACATGTTGAGGACGCTCCTCTTCGGTGGCGTCTGCGTCGTCGGGGTCGTAAAACCGAAATAAGACGGAACCGAGACCGATCTCATCGCCGCTCTGCAGCGCCACCCGTCCCGAGATGGCGATGCGGTTGACGAAGGTTCTCTGGCGGGCCGACAAGGGGGCTACCGTCCAGCGATCCTTGTAAAGAGTGATGACGGCATGTCGGAATGCGATAAAGCGGCGTTCGAAATCGTAGAGTCCGCTCAAGTCCCACCAAACCAGGTCGCGAGGTGGCCAATGATCGGTGTTCGGAAGCTGTCCGGGAGCCGGAAACGAGCGGCCCAACACCAGCGGTTGGTCCTTATCGAGTTGGCAGTGGGGTCCACAGATTCCGCCGGATCGTTTCAAAAAAAGTGTGGGACCGTCGGCGCCACTCAACTGGGCTTTCTGGCTTTTGAGTCGCCGGGAATTCGAGATATCATGAGGTCGAAATCGAAATTTTGTCACCCCCAGCGTGATCAGATCGCCGTCGGACAAAACTGCTGCTGGCTGCAGATGAGTCAGCGATCTCTGGGCAATGAAGGTATGGGCCCGCGGTGAGACTACGTCGAGAAGCCAATCTCCCTCTTCATCTTCATAGCGAAGGTGGGCGTGGGGTGCGCCGAGTCGGTAGGTCTGATGATCTTGGAGTTGATGAAAGTGTACGTCCACCGGTGCGTATTGGGATTGAAAGCGCCCCAACAAGACATCCGTGCCGCGAATCGAATAGCGGGCGACCGGGTCGCCATGTTGTAATTGCACCAGTTCGGCGAGCTCCGGAGAGCGGTGAGGCGCCTGCAGCGCTGGGTCTCGATATTCCTCCCAGCCACGCATCGCGTCGAGGTCGACGAGCGATTCGATGGGGTTGAGGCAGCCCTCGTTTTGACCAGTCTTCATGATGCGCCGTCGGTGGAAAGTTCTCCGCTGGATACAACGGAAGGAGAAACCTCCTCAAATGGTAGTCTTCGTATCGACACCGGGCAAGGAATCGTTGTCTGATATCGATATTTTGGCTCGCTTTCGTTGTGAACAGGTGGAGTCGACAGTCACGTTTGGGAGCGCTACGATGGCCCGTGAATCGGCACTTCATTTTCCCCTGTTGGCTCTGCGTCGTCGGTGTGCATACTCCGGTTGATCGATGAGTCGAACACGCGGGATCACATGCTATGAAATTGGAAATTCCCGCACCCGAAGAATCACTACCGGGCGACGAGACCCAGATCTCCATGGAATTGTGGATCGGGCTCGTGCTGAGCGTATTGGTGATCTTTTTTGGTTGGCTATTCTGGATTCAGCCTCAAATGGAAGAGGAGGATGATCCCTTCCAGCATATCGAGGATCCGGAGGAGCGAGAGGCCGAACGAGAGCGCGCGCAATTCGATGAATGGGTCGAGCGCGGACGTATGGAGCGCATCGACTGGACAGATCGACCCCAGGAGGCGGTGCGAGTACTGGAAGTGGGTACACGGCAGGCCACGGAGGTCGTATGCAGTCAATTTCGAGAGTCTTTGGGGGCTTCGACAGCGCCACGGGCGATGACACAGGCGTTGCTGCGAGCCGTCAGTCGCCGCATCGACGATGCACCCTGGACCTGTCTGCTCGAGATGTATCTCGACGATGGTGTATTCGAAGAGGGGGCGTTGGTCGACGAGATGGCGTTGTTTTGGCGCGATGTGCAATGGGTCGACGCCCATGGGTTCATCATGGCCAAAGTGATCGCTGATTTTCTCGCCGCGGAGGAGTATCCACAGAGCAAAAACTTCGATCGATGGTTGCGCCGCTGCGCGATGACCATGCGCTACGAAGCAGCTCCCGTGTGCCAGCAGTTGGCCGCTCAAAAGAAGATTCGCCACGGAGAAGACTTGCTGGAGATGGTGATTCGCCAACTCGACGCTCCGGATGTCGATATCCGCGATCTGGCGCTGGCCAGTCAGGCCCTGGCATATTTTGCGCGCTACGGTCAGCCCCGGGAATGGCGCATCGAAGAAACGGACACCCTGCCGGACTACGACGTCGACTTTCGACTGGGCGCCGTCTTTATGTTGTGCCGGCTGATCAACTCGCCGGACGAAGAAGTCCGGGAGTTTGCCGTCGATGGACTCGGTCGTATTGCGGAGGTCACCGGACGGCCGACCAGTCCTCATATGCAGTATCGCTGGCGCAAGAGCTGTCGATTCGCCTTTGGCGACGCCGACGACCCTCCGGCTCGGCTGCCCATGCTGGGGGTGGTGAGCATCAAGGAAGATGAAGAGCAGTCGGATTACGGCATGGAAACTCTCGTCGACGCCGGATATTGCGAGCGCGAGGAGGGGTTGCCCATCTGGTATTGTGGAGCCGAACGATGGACCGGTGGTGGGGAGGCAATTCGGCGGGTGCTGGGAAATTATTTTGCGCTCACCAGCTATATCGAGTGGTACGAAATAGAGGAACTCGCCGAGGTCATCTCCGATCAATGAGCATCGAAATCAATGATCACCGACGTCGGTGTCGTGAATTTCGAGGTGTGATTCAAAATTGGCACCTGCCGTCGTTCGTCCCATTCAGCCGTGTTGTTTTTGCTTGTTGTTATTGTCGTTATGGCCGGCGATGAGCCGTACGCCATACCACCACAATAGAGCCGTAATGGGGAGTAAAACAGCAAGGGCGACGCCGACCTCGAGCCACCCGAATTCCTCGGGGCTTGCCATATCACCGGCGACGCGGATCAGGATCACCCCATTGACCAGGTTGAGCATTCCGTGGCCCAGGATAGCGCCCCAGATAGAACGGGAACGCACGGTGATATGCGCAAAATAGGCGCCCACCACGGTCAACGACAAAAGGGCCACTGGATTGAGGTGCATCAGTGAAAAGAGAAGTCCGTTGAGGACGATGGCGCCTGCCGCGGCCTGGCTGCGGCGCTGCTCTGGCAAGATCGTCCCTCGAAACAAGATCTCTTCACATATCGGGGCAGCGACGGCGACGGCCAGGGCGCCCAATATCTGGGCTTCCAACGCGTCGGGCAACAACAGGCGTTGAACCGTATCTTGATATTGCTCGGCCATGGGCGCCAGACCGGGAAGGATCTGCACCGTCAGGGCACCGAGTATGTTGGCCAAAAACCCCAGCGAGATCGATGTCACCAATACGACGATCAGCGCCCAGGGGGACATCCCGAGACGGCGAAGGGTGGGCCATTTTGTCTTCGGTCGTGCCAAGAACCGTCGATAGGCCAGCGCCCCTCCGAGGATGACGACCAATTGAGTGATGATCACTGCCAACCGGACGTCGACCGGGAGAGCCATGACCACGCCCTGAAAGCCGATAAAGATCAGGAGAATGGTTAAAAATAAGAGGATCGGACGGATCAGAGTGGGGCGGGTAGTCGGTGGTTGTTCCACGGCGTATGGTGTCCGAGGGTGTTGGGAAAGTAGACCACTGATAATCTCTTTCGGCGCCAACACTAATGCACTAACGTCCGGTGGCAAATCCGAAAATAAGAAATGTGGAGGCTGTGATGCAGCGATGGCGGTTTCAAATTCCTCTCGAGGGACGCCGGCAGAAGACATCGGCACGCGGCTACGTAGAACGCGCTTGGCCGGAGGGGACGAATGCTCAGATTCGCCACCTCTTTGAAGAGGGAAAAGTACGGGCCGACGAAGTGATCGTCACGCGTCCCGATCGCCCTTTAGCATCCCAGGCGTTGGTGACTGTGGAAGCCGAGGAGGAGGGAGCCGAAGTGTTCGGGTTGCCCGACGTCGAGGTGTTGTTGTGGGGACAAGACTGGGTGATGGTCGACAAGCCGGTGGGAATTCCGGGACGGCTCTCCGGAGACGATCCGATGCACCCGATTCGTTTTATGGCCGATCTGCTCGGCATTGATCGCGAGACTGCGATGCCGGTGTGGGAGATGCCCGCCGGTGGCGGCGGTCCCTGGCTGATTGCGAAGCAGCCCGATGTGGCGGCCCGGATTGGCGACCAGATTCAATCTGGCGAACTTAAAACGACCTGGTTCGCCATCACGCGCAGGCCCGAGCGCTCCCAGGGGCAATGGAAAACCGGAGGGGGAGAACTACAATTCGCGGTAACTCGCAGTGCCGATGAATTGGCGGAGCTACAATTGACGCCCCGCTGGAAAATGGGAGATGGGGGAGGTGAAAAACTATTTTCTCAATTGCTGGCCATGACGGCGGAGGCCGGCTTTCCCGTACTGGGCGACGCCGATTGCGGGGGCTATCTCGTCGCCGGAGGCCTCCGCCTTCGGCTCGGCGCGATCTACGGAAGCGATGATTTTGCCCATAGCTGGCCTGCTCCGCGTGATTGGTGGCCCGACGAACCGGTGGTCGAGACGGTCCGCGTCGAGCAAGATGTGGAAGTGGCGGCGCCGCTTCGCAAGAGTATCAAAACCCTGGTTGTCTCCGGCTCCGCCGTACAGCGCGTGTGCGAGATCGGGCATCCCTGGGTGCTTCGCGATGGAAAGACCGAGTCGGCAGCCGGTCTAGACCCCGGTGATCCGGTGGAACTCGTCGGTCCCGGTGGGCCCCTTGGAGTCTTTGCCATCATGGATCAAACGGCGTCTGTTGCCGCCCGGGTCTGGAGTCGAGACCGGCGCGACATGGAGGAATATCGGGAGGAATTGGAGATCCGTGTCGATGAGGCCATCGGACGGCGGCGGTCCTTTTTTCGACAGATGGGTAGCACCGACGCGTTTCGGGTAATCCACGGTGAAGCCGATGGTCTACCGGGGATATCCGTCGATCGGATCGGAGCGATTTGGTCGGTTGTCACGACGGGCCGATGCGCCCGGGGCTACCGGGGCGCGGTCTACGATATCTTGGCCAGCCGGGACCCGGCGGCGATGATCATCGAAAGTGAGCGCCTCGGCGTGGCCAGCGGGCGCGGCGAGGCAAAGCGGGCTCGCCTCGTGCATCAAGGGGCAGCCATCGACGAGCCAGGCGACGTTATTGTCATTCGCGATCAGGGCATACTCTACCAGATCGATCCCTTCCGAACGCCGGATATCACGGAATTTGCCTCCCAGCGCGACAATCGACGCCGGGCGGTGGAGCGAGCATCGGCCGGAAAGAGGTGGCTTGATCTGTCGGCGCCTCGATCTGGATTTTGCCTCCATCTAGCCGCCGCCGACGCCCATATCACCCGTGGTGGCGCAAACGAGGCCAGCCGGCAATGGCTTGAAGCTAATTTTGAGCTCAACCAGTTGTCGCCGGCTTTACTTCAGTTTTCCGGTGATATTTTGTCCGCCGAGGTCGACACCGACGGCAGGTGCTATGATGGGATTGTTTTGGATCTGGAAACCTTTTCTTGCGAGGGAGTACTCGCCCGATGTTTTGCCTTGCTCGCCCCTGAGGGCAATATGTTGATCACGCGAAATATGAGGCCGTCCAATGATCTGCTGGAGAAAAAAGTTCGCGATGTGGCATCGGCGAGCCAACGGAGCATCAAAGAGCTTCAACATGCGGTGCCCTCAGCGGATTTTCCGCAGGTCGACTCCTTTCCGGAAGGTGCTCCATTCGAGGGGGTTTGGTTAGAGAGTTCCCATCCGGAAACCCCATGAATTTCGCAGATACCGGCTGAAATCACGATCTCGATATCGGCTTAACACTTGGAGTAGCCTCCGGCTACGCCTGCGGTGGCGCCGAATATCGATCTCG
>SKPJ01000390.1 GCA_007119595.1 Myxococcales bacterium | reverse complement strand
GGGGTACGAGGTGGCCTTTCCCTTCCTCCCCGATGAGGCGGTCCCGGTGGAGGGCAAGAATCCGCAATTATACGCCGGATTGGTGCGCCCGGAGTATCGTCATTTGTACATCGCCGGCGCCTACCAGGCGCGCTACGGGATCGGGCCATTGCTTCGCCCCATGGCTCAGTTGATCGCCGATTTCGTGCATTTGCAGGACGAACTCGATGTGCCGCTGGGCATTCTGCTCGGCAAGATCGGTCAGACACCGCCGGAATCTCACCTGATCGATCCCCATGCGGCCATTCGGCGTATGGCGCTTGGCCGGGCGTTGATGCCCGGCATCAAATGGTACGCTCGTCTGCGGGGAATGGGCTGAGTACCATCGATGGGTAGATAAGTACTCAGCGCTGTTGGAGGGTGTCGACGGTCCATGGGCTGCGCGGCGCCGGAAATGCACCGCGAACTTCGGCGACGTCATCGGCGCTGATAGCCGGGGCCTCGTTTCCCCAGGAGTGACGGACGTAGCTCAAAATAGCGGCGATCTCTTCATCGGAAAGTCGGTGGCCAAGAGGAGCCATGAGTTCGTCGTAGAGTTCACCGTGTACTTCGATGGGGCCCCGTAGACCATGGAGGACGATGAGGATGAGTCGCTCGTCGTCCTCCAACACCCACCGGGTATCCACCAGCGGTGGATAGCGCCCGGGAACCCCCTGCCCGTCTGCACCGTGACAGGCAGCGCAATGTTGTCGATACAGTGTTTCTGCCGGTGGAATGACCGACGGAGGCTCCGGGATATGATCGAGAGGCACCCGGCGGGTATCGAGCATCAACCCCATCACCACTGCAGCCACCACAACCACAGTGGTGATGAGGGGGATGATCCAGGAATATGCGGAGTGGCGACGTCCCGGGAAATCGGATTCGGAGTCCGACGATGTCGGCGACTCATCGGTCATCATTGATTGGCCTGAGTCTTTTCAGATGATGAAGCGGCTGCGTCTTGTAGTGAAGCCCTGGTATTTCAACCTATGACTCACCGATCGAGTGGATGCAGAGTAATCACAGCGAGTAATGGCTTCCAGTTTTCGACCGTACCGAACTTCATGGAACGAAATCTCCGCCTCGAAACGGTCAGATCGGTGGAAAAATGGAGATTACTGAATTTTTTCAATAAGATTGAACAATCTCTTGTCGCCAATCGTTGCATTGGCGAAGGGATGAGATGGGTTGGGTTGGCGTTGTGGTCGAGATAAAGAAAGTGATTCTGCCGCGATCTAAGAAAGCATCCATGGTATTGCAGGGGGCTTATAGGCATGACAACACAGGCACCAGCGAACGAGTATGAGGACTGAGAATGTCTCGGATTTTCATTGAACCAGAAGAAGAAGAATTGAGCGATGGCGGGGCATTGGAATCCCAGATCGGCGGTGACGGCACCGGGCAATCGCTTCCAGAGCTCGTCGAGCAAGGCGAACTTCCAGATGACTTCAAGCAATTGTGGAAAACTCTGCAAGAACTATCGACGGAGCAGGTGCTGGAGAAGGTGGCCGAACAACTCAGCGACGCACCGGGCCGCCGTCGCGAGGTGTTGACGACCTGGATGGCCCAGGAATTTGGGTATTCCCGGGTGTGGCGCCGCCGCAGCTCTATAAGACGCGAGCCGTTGTGGGATGTATTGGCTCATGATGGTTATCGAGAGTTATCGCCCAGGGGAGAACAGGCGCTGGCTATGATCGGCCGGTCGCTACAGCCGGCGCGCTCCTTTCTGCATCCATCGGCCGCTCTGGCGACGTTGGCCATCTGGCGTCACAGTGAGGACGAAGAATTATACGAAGAGGCCAGTGAGCGGTTGCAAAAGCGGGCGCTGCCCGATGAGCCGGAGTGGCTCTACGAGGTAGCCGGCGTATTCTTGGAGGACAGCGAATCGGCCAAAGACCAGGCACCTCGTTCGCTGATGGAGTTGGTTCAGTTTGTGCTCGATCACTCCTATTGGGAGGTAGCGGCCTTGTTGGGGGGACTGGCCATGGTTCACCAATACGGTAAGTGGTACCACTCATCGGTGGTATCGAATTTGGTCCACGCCTGTGATGTAGCGGCACAACAATACCCCCATCAGGCCCGGCAATGGATCGACACGATGACCGACGCTGCCATGGGAGGACGGCTGACATATAGTTGGCTCGAAGAACCGATGCGAGCGGCGATTCGACTCAGTATCGACGATCCGGAGCGGGAGTCGATGTTGCGCGAGTTTCTCAAGGACAATCCCTTCGATGCCGACCATCGCCGGCTGGCCGCCCGTTATGCGTCGCCATTGGAGATATTTCGAAAACAGGGCAGCAAGGAGGCCCGCGATCGCCTGTTGGAGGTGGTTCGGGATACGGTTGATTCCAATCCAACGCGGGCCCTGCGTCTGTTGGAATTGATGGTGATTGCCGGATACGGCGGGCGCGTCGGCTCCCGGGAATATCGATTGCGCCAGGCCATCGAGGAGCTGCGACACAGCGATGATATCGACGTATTGGAAGCATGGTTGCTTGGATTGTACGTCCGCAATGCCACTCTGGAGCCTCACGCCATACGATTGGTCCGCCATCGCGGCGAGATCGTCGATTGGGAGCAAAACCATTTTGCCGATCGCGATGACTACGAGATGTATCGCGTCATCAGCGATTATGAGCGGGCCTTTGAGCAACTGACCTGCAAATTCGACGGTGTCACGCTGGAGCATGCCGACAAATATGCCGCCAGTCGCATCAAGTATTTCCTGAAAAAACGGGTCGATCCGAGCAATGTCCATCGATGGATACAAACCATGTTTGCCCCCGTGGAGTGGTTGGGAGAGGGGTTGACCGAGATCGAATTGGTGGGAGAGGCCATCGAGCGCGGCATGGAGCACTTCGAGGAGCGCGTGCGGGCACAAAATCTACGCGACGATGTGATGGAGCGCTTTCGGGATGCCGGAATTGCCATTGAGACCTTCGACGACATCGCCGCATTGCCCGTCGATCGAGTGGAATCCGTACTGCGCAGTCAGCGCCAAAAGAGGTTGTTGTTGGGGGCCGTCGTCGGTGGCATCTCCGGTGGGCTCGCTCCATTTAGTTGGGGCGTGTTGTCGTTGGCCGATATCCCGATCATGCTATCGATCACCGCCGATATCAGCAGTCGTTTTTGCTGGTATTTCGGCTTCGACCCCCGTCGCCATCCCGAGCTTCCGGTGGAGATCTTGGCCGTCGCATTGGGAGGAACCCGCCCGTCGGCAATCGAGCCCATGTTGGTGCGCCAGAACCTGCACGATCATGTGATGCGCAAGTCCTTGGTGGTGGGAGCCTTGGCTCACGGCGGGGTGGCTCACCTGACGGGGAAGGGATTGGCGGGAGTCATCCACCAAACAATGGGTCAAACGGCGGCTCAAAAGGCCGGTCATCTGGCCCGGCGCGCGGTCTCGCGAAATATGCAGCGCCGGGCTGTGACGTCACGACCGTCGCGGGCCCTTCCAGTCATCGGGGCAATCCTGGGAGCGGCATTGAATACAGCATTGCTCTACGACATCTGTGAGGCCGCCCAGGCGGTGTTGACGGATCGATTCCTGGAGCGCAAATACCCGGAGTGGATACGACATATCTCCGGTCTGGAGACCACCGACGATTGATTCGTGTCTCCCAGGGAACCAAGCAGCAGCAAGAGAGCAAAAGGCAAAGGAAGCAGAGAAATGGCGCAGGCGTTTTTCAAGTGGATAGATTGTACCGACAAGCGGCGTCCCCGCGATCTGGAGCGGCGCGTCGATACGGTGTATCGAATGGCACAAATCACGGATATCCACCTTCCCGGGGAGATCGCATTGGCGACCCGACTTCGGGATCTGGTTTCCCCCCACGGTTCGATCGAAAATCTCTCTCATGAGGTCTCGGCGATCTCCAACGAGTTCGGGCATCAATACCGGAGTTCTCGGCGGCTATACGCCAATCTATTGAAAAAAGCGTTCGTCGGACTTCGGCGCCTCGGTGTGGACCACCTGGTGATCACAGGCGATCTGGTTCATTGCGGTTTGGCCCCCGAATTTCTCGACGTCCGGGCCGCTCTGGAGGTCACCGGTTGGTGGGGACAGGAAAGGCTCACCGTCGTGCCCGGAAATCACGACCGATTCAACCTCTACGAAAACGTCAAGCGAGAGCAGATGGAGAGTTTTTTTCCCGTCGTAAGCCCCCGGGAGCCCAGGTTTAAGGTGCTTCCCTCCGGGGTGGCTCTGTTGGAGATCGACAGCAATCGAGATCCCATCGACGACCGGCATTATATGGAGAAATGGCTGCCCAATACGGTGGGGCGGATCTATCCGGAAGTGCTCGACTGGATCGAGAGTAATCGGGGGATGGTGCAGGGAATGCGATTGGTGACCCTGGTCCATCATCATATCACTTCCGATTGGTATCCCCGTCGAGCATCGACCTTCGGTGGGTTGATGGACCCCGCCGACGGAGTGGACGATTTGATCGAGGCCATCGATCTCATCGACCCCTATTCCATTATTTTGCACGGACACAAACACGATATCATGGATGTCGATTATACTGTGGGCACCCACCAGGTGGGTTGTCCCGGCGGGTTTGCGGAGTCGCTGCGCCTGAATCTCATCGACTTCAACACCCACGGTGAACAGTCGCTGACACAACTGGAATTGCGTATTTGAGCCTCTGTCGATCTTCATTGGATGGGCTCGGCCCGGATCTGTCGACCGGCAATCGGCCTTTGAACAGTACTATGTTGTTCGTGCATTCAGTCTTATATTGTGTGATCAATGGACTAATGATTGGCCGTAACCTGGAGGAAGACTGGTGGGTACAGAAGGTCCGATTACGATTGCTGTCGATGCGATGGGAGGATATCACGCGCCCGACGAAGTCGTCGGTGCAGTGGCGGATGCCAGCTTGCGCAACGACGGCGATCGCCCGGTTTTTTTTGCGCTGGTCGGCGATGAGATTGCGCTGACGGAGGCACTCTTTGAACTCAAACACAATTCGGAGCGGATTCAATTGCACCACGCGCCGACTGTGGTGGGCATGTCGGAACGACCGCAACGGGCGATCGAAGATCGACCCGATTCCTCGATCTTGCAGGCCTGTCGATTGGTCAAGACCGACGAAGCCGATGCGGTGATCACCGCCGGCAATCCCGGGGTGGCGGTGTTGGCGTCGCTTCGGCAATTCGAATTGATCTCCGGGGTGCAGCGGGCGGCATTGGCCAGCGTTTATCCCACGCCGAGGGTGCGTGGAGAGACGGATGACCCATTTAGTCTTATCCTCGACGTCGGTGCCTCGCTCCGGGCCGATGCCGATCACCTGATGACCTTTGCCCTCATGGGGGCGGCCTATGCCCGCATCGTAAGCCGCAATAAAAACCCCAAGGTCGCCCTGTTGTCCAATTCCCGTGAGAGTACGGTCGGGCCCCCCGAGGTGGTCGGCGCTTATGAGCGGCTCAGTCGCCATGAGACCTTGAATTTTTACGGCAATATCGAGGGACACGAAATCCCACGTGGTCTGGCGGATGTCGTGGTCTGCGAGGGCTTTGCCGGCGATATCGCCATCAAGATTCTCGAGGGCCTTAGTGAGGCAGCCTTCGACCTTGCTCGATCGGCTTATCACTCCAAGGTAGCCTGGCGAATGGGGTTGAAGTTGTTGAGCGGAGGCCTCAAGCAGCTCAAGCAGTTGACCGACTTCGAGGAGTACGGCGGAGCCCCTCTTCTGGGAGTCGATGAGGTCGTGATTTTATGTCACCCCAGATCGGGGCGAAAGGCGATCGGAAACGCCTTGAAGCTGGCGATAAAGAACGTGCGGGCTCAGCTTCCGGAGGCGATCTCCGAAGACCTGGGCAAATACGCCTGAGAATGCCCGCCATGCCTCGATCAGGAGTGCTCCGCACCAACATTTAGGATGCTGTACCATTTTTTGGATTTATCGTGTCGACGACATTTCGCCATATTTATCGGTGGGATCTGGACAAGACGTATCTTCGAACCGAGTTTGAGACCCTTCGAGGATTGATTCGAACGGCGTTGCAGACGCCGGAGGAGAAGGTCAATGTGCCCGGTGTGGTACGTCTGCTCAAGGAGTTGAGCCGGCCCAATGAAGACGGAGACGTATACATCACCTTCATCAGTGGCAGTCCCACCCAGATGCGGGAAAAATTGGAGCGAAAATTCGCTCTCGATGGAATCACACCGGACGTCTTCGTACTCAAGCCGACCCTCAAAAATCTATTAAAAGGGCGATTTCGGGCCATCAAGGGCCAGATCGGCTACAAATTGGACAATCTGCTGCGCCTGCGCGAGGAGGGCCCTCGGGCACCGGAGACCCTCTTCGGAGACGACGCCGAACAGGATGCGTTTATCTACTCCTTATACGCCGACCTGGCTGTTGAGCGAGTGGAGCGCGAACTTCTTTTCGACATCTTGGAGGAGGCCGGTGTGTATTCGCGCACCCGGGCGTCGATTCTGGAGCGATTCTCACGGATGCGCACCGGCGCTGATGTGGGGCGGATCTTTATCCACCTCGACTACAATACGGCACCTGGGCAATTTTGGGTCTATGGTCCCCGGGTGGTGCCGATCACCAATTATTTTCAGGCGGCATTGGTCCTGTTTTCCGACGGTGTACTCTCGCTGGCACCGGTATTGCGCGTGGCTTCGGGGATGATCGCCGGCGGTGAATATGGTGTGACCCAATTGGCGAATTCCTTTCAAGATTTGATTCGCCGTCGTCATCTCGGATATTCCGCCATCGATCGCTTCGGCGAAGATATGGAGCATTTTCAAAAGGGTCCCGATAAGGCCGGTGTTCGCCTCCCAGATGAGTTCTTTGATCGGCTGCTGGCCCGTGTGCGGGCTCTGGCACCTCGGAGCACAGATCCGGTTCGCAACTGGGAAGGCCCCCCGGATTACCTGGCCGTTTTAAAGGCCGATCAGAAATTGCGAAAAAATATCGATGGTGACCCCGGTTTGTTTGGGCCATGAGATCGGCCCACCGGCATTGGGGATGCACGGGTAATCGATGGGAGATGGCGGAGTGTTGTGAGGTTGATTATCGGGAAAAAACACCAAACCCGGTTGACAACTAATCAAGAACGCTTAGGATAAGAGCGTGCCTCACGGAGGACGGTCGGCATGCATTCCCCCCAGGCCGTTAGTCAGGTGTATGTCCTATGGCTAGCCCATCTCCTTCGGAGGCACATATTTTTTTCTAGATTCGTGGGTGCCTGGTCTTTCGTCGAAGCGACGGGATACCAGGCACCCACGAATCTTTTTTTTTCTTGAAGCAAACCAAGAATGCTTCGGGGGCTCATTGGTGCGAAGTCCACCACCAGTCGACATCAACACACCCGCACATCTTTTTGGGTTTCAAACCTGGGGCAAAATCTCGTAGTACTACTGTGGAAACCAGTCCGGGCTTGCGTCAGGTCAAACCGTGAGGTCGGTGCGGAAAAAGTTTGTATCGGTGACCCGTTTAGGGGTCACTTTGTTTTGTCAGGACGCACCAATCGCTCTATTATCTGCGCTGGAGATCGACAGCAAAATCACTACTGAGCCGAGTCACTATGCGATCGATTTTTGATGGGATGCGTGCCGGAGTTTTTGCGGCGCTGATATTGACCCTGTGGGGGTTTTGGGTGGTCAGCGGTGCGGTCGGCGATGCCGGCGCCAGGACTGGAGCGGCGTTTGTGGCAGTAGCGTTTGGACTTCTGGGTCTGCCGCAAATTCTGTACGGCACAGCGCTCGGCGTATTGCTAGCGGTCTGGACAGTTGCGCTGGAGCGGATGAGGTTGATTCCGCTTCGCGAAGCGCTCGCCGATACTGCCATCGATCGGCGGGTGGCGGCGGGGTTGGTGACCGTTCCCATCTGTGTTGGTGCGGTGGCCCTTGGTGTGATGGGATTTCACCTGACCGTCACCTCCGGCTTTGCTCGAGACGCCTTTCAGGCGCAGGGATTGGCGATCGGGGTTGGCGTATTATGCATGGTCAGCGCGCTGGTTGCGCCGCTTGTCTATGGCATCATCGAAGGAGGACTGCGGCGAATTCCCTTTGGAGAGGACCGACGACCGGTATGGACGTGGCTGATCATCGGATTGTACGGGCTGGGGGCGGTGGTCGGTGTGGTTGCAGCCTAT
>SKPJ01000414.1 GCA_007119595.1 Myxococcales bacterium | reverse complement strand
TGGAGTGCGACGTGCTGGTGCCGGCGGCGATCGAAAACCAGATCACCGCCGAGAACGCCGACCGCATCAACTGCAAGATCGTCGCCGAAGGTGCCAACGGTCCCACCACCACCGAGGCCGACGAAATTCTCAACGCTCGCGGCGTCTTCGTGGTCCCCGACATCTTGGCCAATGCCGGTGGCGTCACGGTCTCCTATTTCGAATGGGTGCAGGGAACGCAAAATTACATGTGGACTCTCGACGAGATCAACAGCCGGCTTCGTAAGATCATCACCCGTGCATTTCACTCCGCCCTGGAGCGCTCCCAACGAGATGATCTCGATCTTCGCACTGCCTCATTGATCGAGGGAATCGAGCGGGTCACCGAGGCCAAATTGCTACGGGGACTCTTTCCCTGATGAATGCGCGGACCGATAGGTTGTGGAGGCGACGATGAGCACCTTCGACGATCGAGCGGCCAAGCAGCGCGCCATGCGCTGGTGGGCCGCTCTGGCCGTGGGGTTGGTGGGGGCCGCTCTGACGCTGATCAGCACCAGCCGCCTCGACGCCACCGAGGACGCCTTAGTGGAGGCCCAATTCGAGCGCGATGCCGAGATCATCACCGGGATCGTGCAGCGGGAAATGGATCAACATGTCGATGTCACCACGGCTCTGATGGCGTTTTTCAATGGTGCTGAAACGGTGGAACGCGACGCCTTTCAAACCTTTGTGGAGACCTATGTCCTCGACGTACCCCGAATTGAATCGGCTCACTGGGTTCCCGTCGTCGCCGGTGACAAACGCGATGATCACGAGGCTCAGGGAAGCGAAACTCTGGCCGACGCCTACGAGATCGTCGAAACCTCCAACGGCGAGTGGGTTCCGGCGCTGGCTCGCCAGGCCTATTATCCATCGTTTTATCTGATCTCGAAGACCCCGGATCGATGGACCATCGGCTTCGACTGGGGAACCGTTCCATCCGTGGCTCGGGCGATGAGTTACGTGCGCGATTCCGGCGATCCCGCCCTACTGGGCCCCATTGAGATCGCCCCCCTGGTCGACGAGGGGAGCGCCGGCCATTTTGTGGTCGTAGCGCCGGTCTACGAAAATGCCGAGCCTCCGGGCACGGAGGAACAGAGGCGTCGACAACTCGATGGATTCGTCATCACCGTCAGTCAAACAACGGGGGCAACAGCACTGCCACAGCTACTGCCCCTGCCTCCGCTGGATACCTACGTCGTCGAAAAAAGAGAGGGCGAAGAGCCGGCCATGCTCTACGCCATGCAGAACGAACACACCATCGGAAAGTGGCAGCCCCAACTGGTCCAACAAGAAGGGCATTTGATCCGCGTCGAGCCCCTGGAGGTCAATGAACAAAATTGGAGCGCTCACGTCGTCTCCACGCCGGAATATATGCAGATACGGGCCAGTCAGGTTCCCCTGGCGATGTTGGTGATCGGCTTTATCGGTACCGCCGTGTTGATGATCTACGTCTTCTCCATCGTCGGCCGCGCCGATCGGGTCCAGATGAAAGTCGAAGAGCGCACCGCCGAGCTCAGCGACGCCCGCGAGCAGGCCGAGGCGGCAACCCGTGCCAAAAGCGAATTTCTGGCCAATATGAGCCACGAAATTCGCACCCCCATGAACGGCGTCCTCGGCATGCTCGATCTCCTCTCCGATACCCCCCTGGACACCAACCAACGGGAATACGTCCGACTCGCCGAGGACTCCGCCCAGGGCCTATTGCAATTGATCAATGATATCCTCGATTTCTCCAAAATCGAGGCCCGTCAATTGCGCTTGAACCACCGGGAATTCCACCTGGGAGACACCATCGGTGAAACCCTGCAAACGCTGGCCAACAAAGCCGCCAACCGCGACGTCGATCTGGTCTATCACATCGCCGAGCAGATCACCTTCAACCTCATCGGCGATCCCGATCGGCTGCGACAGATCTTGATCAACCTCGTCGGCAACGCCATCAAATTCACCGAAGAGGGTCAGGTCTCGGTCCATATCGAGATCGATGAGGAATTCGACGACGATCGGGTCTCGTTGCATTTCGCCGTCGCCGATACCGGCACGGGCATCAGCCCCAAAAAGCAGGAAGTGATCTTCGAGGCCTTTCGCCAGGCCGACGCCTCATCGACCCGCAAACACGGGGGCACCGGCCTCGGTTTGACCATCGCCTCCCAACTGGTGGACTTGATGGAGGGCACGATCTGGCTGGAGAGCGAAGTCGGCGTGGGCAGCACCTTTCACTTCACCGCCACCTTTGGACGGGGCCGCATCCAGGGAAGTGAAATCCCGCGTCGAATGGCATCTCTGCAAGACGTCCACGTCATGGTCGTCGACGACAATCGCACCAACCGCAAACTCTACGAGGTGATGCTGTCGAGCTGGGGAATGAACCCCACCGTCACCAGCAACAGTCAAAGCGCTCTCGATACCCTGACGGAAAGAGACGACGGCGAACCATCCTTCGAGCTCATCTTGCTCGATATGGAAATGCCCGAGATGTCGGGCGTCGAACTCGCCGAACGGCTGCGCGACCACCCGGACACCGAAGAGATCCCACGACTCTTGTTGTCCTCCGGCGGAATTATCCTCAACCCCGCCGAAATGGACGAGCTGGGAATCACCCACCAGATCCTCAAACCGGTGCGCCCCTCGTCTCTTCTGGAAGCCCTTAGCGAAGCCCTGCTCGCCGAAGACGATCCACACGAGTCGGACCTCTCCGAGTCCTCGGCTCCCGGTCGGGATTCGATGCGAATTTTGCTCGCCGAGGACAATCCGGTCAATCAGAAAGTCACGGTCGGCTTACTCCAAAACCGGGGCCACCAGGTCGTTCTGGCCACCGACGGCCAGGAGGCGATCGACACACTGGCCGACGACAACGATTTCGATGTAATTTTGATGGACATTCAGATGCCCAATATGGATGGTTACGAGGCGACCAAGATCATTCGACAACAACAACATGACTCCGGAGAGCATATCCCCATCGTGGCCTTGACCGCACACGCCATGGAGGGGGATCGGGAAAAAATGCTCAACGCTGGAATGGATCAGTACCTCGCCAAACCAGTCATCGCCAACCAATTATATGAACTGATTGAAAAACTCGGTCCCGTCGACGACGATAGCACCGAGTCCAATCCAGATGCCGACGTTCTCGAAATACAAAACGATGGAGATGCGAGATGAATAACAAGGATCAATCCGATCGCAACGTGGTCGACCTCGAGCGCGCTTTGAGCCGGGTGGCCGGCGACGAGCAGATGTTGAATGAACTGGTGGAGATATTTTTGGCCGAAAGTCCGACCTGGCTCGAGCAGATCGAGTCCGCGGTCACCGAGGAGGACCCGGAGGGCGTCTTTCGTGCCGCCCATGACATCAAGGGCTCCACAGAGGTCTTTTGCGCCGAGGCGGCCACACAGGCTGCCAAGCAGCTCGAGCGCATGGGGCACGACGACAAACTCGATGGAGCCGACGAAGCTCTCGGTGCCCTGAAGGCAGAACTGGTCTGGGTCCGAAATGCCCTGGAGGATTATCTAGAGTAGCTGTGGACTCCATATGACTCCCATCCAATATTGGTTTTTATTCACTGCTCCACAGCGAAAGGGAGTACATCTTCTTTAGAGACGACCAAGGGTTTTGTTGCGTAATTTTGCACAACGTGGCACTAAGGAAGCTATGATGTACCGCCGATGGTGATGGGAGCGGTCGCTGAATTGAAACCCCGTTGAATTTCAAGCTTGAAACCGATGCTTTCGGGAGATGTTTCATGACGTATAAGGCGCAATTGGTAGTACGAGCTCGCAGCAAAGAGGGAGCCGCGATCATTGAAAAGGTCAAGGAATTGGCCTCCGAACAGGGAAGTACCTACTCCGAGATGGCCGTCGAGCTACTGGGCCGGGGACTGAACGCCGACGACGATGTAGACGGCGCATTCCAGGTCGACGCCTCCGACGGCGACGGAGAAAAAGAAGAGGAAGAGGAGGAAGAGGAGGAAGAAAACGACGATCTCTCCGCGGTCGCAATAAGCGTCGAGGAGAGCGTGGAAGTCGAAAAGAAGAAAGCGCCTGCCCATCCCAAGGCGCCGCTTCCCCCGGAAGAGGCGGGGCCGGCTGTCGATCCCGAGTTGCCGCCGGAAGAAATCGTAAAGCATTATCTGCAGCGCCGATCGGATCGGGGAGAACGGGCGGCAGCGCGAATCCTGGTCGATTTTTTTGCCGCTGCGGGACCCGGTGCCGGAGGCAACCTCAAAAAGCTTTTGCAAAAGGAATTCACGGAAGCCGAGTTCGACGAGTTGATGGCGCCCATAAAAGAAACGGAAGAATACGCCACCTACACCGAGCGCGCCATCTTCGGAGAGCCCAGTCCCTACTCCCAGGTCAATTGATCCACCGGCGCATCACCGGTGGAGTAACCCAGTCGAGGGTGGAGAAAGTAATCTGCATACTCGACAGCAGCGCCGTTGGTGTGCATCTTTTCTATCGAAGACGATAACTCATCGATACGGAACGCGATTTTACTTCACCGGGGGCACACCGGCGAAATGATAGACGGCGGCTTTAAAGTCCTTCTCACCGCGCGGTCGTAGCAACGCAGCGGGGAGCGACAAAAAAACCAGGCCACCGTCAGCCGGAAAAACCTGCTCCTCGATTACAATCCAGTTCGTACAGACCCGGGGGGGTTATGGCATCGCTACTAGATGGCTTCGTGGACTCTGTTCGCCGCTATCCAAGACAGGTGGCGCTCGTTCTCGACAATCGACGCTTGACCTACGAGGAGCTGGCGCTTCGGGCCTCCACGATTGCCACTGCCATCGATCAGGCAAGCCCCGGCGACTCACCGCTGGTGGGGCTGTTGGCCACCGAGAGTGTCAGCGCCTACGCCGGAGTCCTTGCGATCCTCGGTGCCGGTCGCGGCTTTGTGCCCATCGACCCCACCCATCCACCAAAGCGAATCCTGAATATCGTCGCCCACTCCGGTGTCGATACCCTGGTGGTCGGCCAGGAGGCCCTGGATAGGCTCGATGGATTGCTGCACGAGATCGGCCATCCCCTGGAGATCATCGCTCCGGAAGCCGACGAACTTCGTGGCGTCTCGGCCCGCCACCAACGGCATCGTTTTCGATGCGGCGCCGATATGCCGTCGCCGGTGGAGTTGATCGATGCTTGTGACGATCCACCGGGCCCGGCCTATCTTTTGTATACCTCGGGAAGCACCGATGCCCCCCGGGGAGTCGCCGTCACCCACCGAAACGCCTGTGCCTATCTCGACGCCATGAGTCAACGGCTCGAGCTCGCGCCCGACGACCGATGTTCGCACACTTTTCCACTGAGCTTTGATCTATCGATCCACGACCTATTTATGACCTGGTCCGCCGGGGCCACGGTCGTGGTTTGGACCTCGCCTACACGCACCGATCCGGCGCGCTATATCGACCACCACCGATTGACGAGCTGGTTTTCCGTACCCACCGTGGCGATGACCATGGAGCGGCTCGGCGAATTGCGTCCCCATCGCTTCTGCTCGATTCGCCAGACCCTATTCTGTGGTGAACCGCTTCCGCGCTCCGTTGCCGAAGCCTGGCGACAAGCGGCGCCCCACTCCTCGATACTCAATTTATACGGCCCCACGGAGGCCACGGTGGCGATCGCCGCGTATCGCTTCGATCCCGACGACGAGCCTCCAGATCTGCAGCGACGCGACATCGTCTCTTTGGGCCGACTCTTCGATGGACAACAGGCGCTGATCGTCACCGGCGAGCGACGTCCCCTGGGTCCCGATACACCGGGAAGCGGCGAGCTGTGGCTGTCGGGCACGCAGGTCACCGATGGCTATTGGCGGGCTCCCGAGGCCACGACGCAGCGTTTTGTCCGCCTCCACAAAGACGACGAACGCACCTGGTTTCGCACCGGCGATCGGGTGGAACGAGACGCCGGGGGCCGGCTTCATTTTCTGGGCCGACTCGACGACCGGATCAAAGTGCGGGGACATCACGTGGAATTGGGCGAGGTCGACCGGGCGCTTCGCCGGGCCTGCGGGCACCCGATGGCCGCTGCCGTCGGATGGCCCCGATCGAAGACCGCGGTCTACGGATTGGTCGGCCTGGTCGCCACCGACAAACCTCTGGATCGTGCCCGGGTGCTGGCCCGATGCCGGCGCCATCTACCCAATTCCATCGTCCCCGACCGCATCATCGGCCTCGGCAGCCTGCCGACCAACGGCCGAGGAAAAATCGACCGCCTCGCCATGCAACGCCTTCTCCAACAGCAGGAGATCTAATCGTGCAGAGCTACTCTCGAAAGGCCTTGCGCTGCGCGCTGGCCAGTACTGGACTCGACGACGGAGCCGTGGTCTTGATCCACACAGCGCTGTACGCGCCAGGGCGCATCAAGGACACACCACTGGTGGAAATATCGTCGCGGCTTTACGCCGCACTTCGCAGAATCATCGGTCCCCGTGGGACCATCGTGGTGCCCACGTTTCACGCCGCATTTCGGCGCGGCGAACCCTTCGATCGCCAATTCACACCGGCGACGGGAATGGGCAGTTTTGCGGAGTATATACGGCTATTGCCCTCGTCACGCCGCTCCCAACACGCCATCCACTCCGTGGCCGCCGACGGACCCCTGTCGGAGGCCATTACCAGCCGGGATACTCCCAGCGCCTTTGGCAAGGGAAGCTGCTTTGATGCCCTCATCGACTACGACGCCTACGTCTTGACCTTCGGGTGCACCATCGAGTCCACCTGCCTGATCCGGTGGGCCGAAGAGCGCATCGGCGTCCCCTATCGGCGGTGGATGATCTGTCGCGGCGAATACGTCGACCGGGGAGCCCGGAGAATGCGCAGCTTTCACACCTACGCCGGCGACGACGGCCGAGAGCCGAGCCTCAGCTTGAGCCCGGTTCACCAAGCGTTGGAGGACGCCGGAGAACTTCGCCGGGCCGAATTGGGCAACAGTGTCCTCGAGGCCTGCAAAGCCCGCGATTTCGTCACCTCCGCCTGTTCGATTTTGCGCCGGGATCCGGCGGCTCTCCTCGGCCACCACTCCGCCGGCGGTGAGCATCGTTCGCAATCGCGGTGAGTTCTCCTCCTCACCATTTACTCCATCAAGACTGTCGTCTGCTTCATTGGTCCGACTGGATTCAGCATACCGGTCATTCAACACCTTCTGGTTTATCTGGAGGAATTTTCATGACACGAAATACGCAACAAGTTCAGATCGTCTGGGGACACAAGACTTCTCACCTCGATAAAAAACTCAATGACATCGTCCCCTGGATTCACCAGGCCGGTCGTCCCTACTACGACATCTTTCTTCGCGGAAACGACGTCCACTCCGTTATCGCCCAGTGGCTCAAGCGCCGTTCCTCGGAATTGTCCCTTCGCCGCACCCGACTACTCGTCGCCGACGATCGAATCGCCGGCGGCTATATCTCGCTGGCAGGCGGCGATCTTGCGGGCTGTCGCCAGGCCGACCTACTCGACCTGGCACGCACCATGGGCGAACATAGCTACCGGGAATTGCGGGACCGAATGGACGACTTGAGCGACCTCTTCGCCCCCGTCGAAGACCACGACTTTTATCTCTCCAAACTCGGTGTCCTCCCCCGCATGGAAGGCCGGGGTTTGAGTCAATACCTGATGGATGACTGCCTTCGTCGGGCGCGCCAGGGCGGCTTTGGAAGGGTCCGAACCGAGGTTCCCGAACACGACGAGGAGACCCGTGAGTTTTACGAAACCTACGGATTCAAACCCATCTATCGCGGCAAAACATCGATGAGCAATCTGCGCTACCTATCGATGGTCTGCCCGGTCCAATAGCACGATGGACCGCCGGACCGCGGAACTCCAGTGCTGGACCGCGGAACTCCAGTGCTGGACCGCGGAACTCCAGTGCTGGACCGCGGAACTCCAGTTCCGCCATACAGCTGGACCGCGGAACTCCAGTTCCGCCATACAGGGCCGGACCGCATACAGGGCCGGACCGCGAACCTCCAGAGCTGGACCGCGGAACTCCAGTGCTGGACCGCGGAACTCCAGTTCCGCCATACAGCTGGACCGCGGAACTCCAGTTCCGCCATACAGCTGGACCGCGGAACTCCAGTTCCGCCATACAGCTGGACCGCGGAACTCCAGTTCCG
>SKPJ01000205.1 GCA_007119595.1 Myxococcales bacterium | reverse complement strand
AATCGTGGTCCAACAACGGCTCACGGAGGTCGATCAGGATCTGCAGAGCTGGCAAAGCAACGCCCAGCAGATCGAATTCGATATCCAGAGTGAAGAGCGCGACGAATTGCGGCGGCGGATGCAAAATCCGGGCTATGAAGCACGAGCAGGGCAGGCCGGCACGACCCTGATGGTCGTTGCCGACGACTGGCTGGCCTGGCCCTTCGAGGGGGAGTACTGGTTGGATGAGGTCGACAGTTATCGCAGCCAAATGCGAACGGAGTGTATGACACCATGAACATCAACAAGCAGATAAAGACCTCGCTGGCGGTGGGAACACTGGTCGCGTTCGCCCTCATGGGATCGACGGCACTTGCTCAGGACGTCACCGAATCGGAACGGGCAACCACCGACGATTTGATGCGAGCTGCCTCGGAGCGACTCGATGATGAGGTCGAAGACGAAGAAGAGCGCGAAGTCCACTCCGCTCTCGAGGATTCGGCAGATGTCTCCCTGGAGGACTACGAGCAACAAGAACGGGGACTGACGCCGGAGGAGCTCGACCAGCTCCAGCGCGATTTGCAGGCGCAGAACGAGGATATGATCAACCAGCTTCGCGATATCATCGCCGGTTCCCCCCACGATCCGCAGCGCCCGGAATGGATGTTTCAACAAGCGGAGCTGATGTGGGAATTGCGCCACATGGAGTATCTGCGCGAGCGCAATGACTACAATGCCTGCCTGGACGCCGCGTTCGAGGGAACGATCGAGGAAGATGAATGTGATGAGCCGGAGCCGGACTATCACGAGCCTCGCGAGATCTATGAGGCGATCCTGCAGGAGTTTCCGGACTACAACCGACTCGATGAGGTGATTTTTCGGCTCGGTCGAGGCCTTCTCGATGCCGACGAGGGCCCACGAGCGGTGGAGTATCTCAATCGACTGGTATCCAACTACCCGAATTCGCAATACATCGCCGATGCCTACCTGTCGCTGGGAGATTATTTCTTCGAAGAGCATATGACGGGTGCGGCCAAGGACAATTATACCTCGGTGTTGGATTACGACGAATATCGCAATTACGACTACGCCCTCTATCAGCTCGGTTGGACCAACTATAATATGGGAGAGTACCGAGATAGCGCCGATCGCTTTAAGGAAGTGATCGGCCGATCGGAGGGCCACGCATCATGGGGGTTGCTCGCCGATCGAGCGGCCAACGATTTGATGCTTCCCCTGGCAAATCTTCCCGACGGCTGGCTCGAAGCTCGAGAATATTTCATCGAGATCAGAGATATCGAATTTGCCTACCAGCAATTGGAACAGATGGCCGGCCACCTGGAAACGCAGGGGATGGATGACCAGGCGATCGCGGTCTATGACTGGTTTCTCGATGAGCGACCCAATGCGGCAGGCGTGCCGGATTGGATGGATGCCATCACCCGCTCGCTGCGAGAGGTGGACTTCGACGCCTACGAACAGCGGGTAGTGGAATACGTCGATTATCTGCACCCCGATGGAACGTGGTATCGCCACAACACCGACGAAGAAGAGGCCCTGGACTTTGCGGAGCGATTCGTAGAGCGAAATTTGTCGCGATTGGGAACCCATCACCACCGGCGGGCACAGGAAAGTGGCGAACAGGCACAATACGCTCAGGCCGCCGAGTATTATCAGCAATTTATCGACCGCTTTCCCGATCATCATATTTCCTTCGACATGACCTTTTTCCTCGGCGAGATCTATCTGCATAGCTTGGAGCGCTACGACGAAGCGGCCGAGCAATACCAATTGGTCGTCGATCTATATCGGGCCGACAATGTCCCCGAGGGAGCCGATGAAGAGGAAGTGGAAGCCTTTGTCCGCGATGCGGCGTACAACGTCGTCGTCTCCTACAATCACCTGGTCCGTGCCCATCACCCGGAAAGCGTTCTCGTCGATATGGCCGAACGGGCCGGAGAAGATCCGGAGTTGACGACGGCCGGCATCGACGAGGTCACCGATGAGGAAGGCGATCCGGAGCCCGTGGAACGCGAAGACCTGCTGCAGTGGGAAGAGGGTTTTGTACGGGCCAGCGACCAATTTTCCGAGATGTATCCCGCCGACGATATCACGCCCACGGTGGACTATGTGGCCGCCGAAATTTATCGCGATCGAGGTCATTACGACAACTGCATTCCCCGCTACGAGAGCATCATCGAGAATGCTCCCGAACACACCTACGCCAGTTTTGCTGGAAACTCGTTGCTGGAGGCCAATTATCGCCTTGAGCAGTGGGATGAGGTCGAGCGGTGGGCACGTCACCTAAAAGAGCACGAAATTTTCGACGTTACTCCACGGGAGTCGCTGACCTCGGCGATCGCCTATGCCATCAACCAACGAGCGATCAACCTGGAGGCCGCCGATCAGCACGAGGAAGCATCCAGCGAATTGCTGCGACTGGCCGAGGAGTTTCCGGACTCCGATCTGGCACCGGGAGCGCTGTTCAACGCCGCGGCCATCTATGAAATGGGCGACGAAGTCACCCGGGCAGTCGAGATCTACAATCGCGTCGTCGACGATTATCCGGACGCTTCTCAGGTGCCCGAAGCACTCAACGTGCTGGGGTTGATTCATGAGGCGCGCACCGACTTCGATCGAGCGGCCACCTATTTTGCCCGGCTCGGTGAGGAGGCCTATCGCGATGCAGAGGAAGCCGCCGACGCGGTGCTCAATGCCGCCGTGCTGCGTGAGGCGATGGAGCAGTGGGATGAAGCGATTTCAACCTATGAGGACTATCTCAATTTCTTCGATGACCGCATCGACGACCAGCAAGAGATCGAATATCACCTGGCCTTCTTGGAACAAGATCGCCAGGAGTACGAGTTGAGCCGGACTCGCCTGGAGAGTTATCTCGAGGACTACGAAGGTCAGATTGAACCGGTCGAACAGGTCGAGATCTATCTGGAATTGGGATTGCTCGCCGAGCGCTTACAGCCCGATGGTTGGGAGGAGTTGGCCGATGAATACTTTACTCAGACCATCGATATCTGGCGCGACGAACAACTGTGGGAGCAGGAATATGGAGAGGATGCCCAGGCAACCCGACGGGCCATGCGTCATGAGCCGGCACAGGCTCGTTTTCACCAGGCGGAAGTAGTCTTTCGCAAATTTCAAGAGGTGGAACTGGCTTTCCCGCCGGACAACCTGGCGGAAAAGGCCCAGGAAAAGGCCGGTTATCAGCAGGAAGCAGAACAGATGTTCCGTGAGATCATCGAGATGGGTAGCCCGCGGTGGGTGGCAGCCAGCTCGTTTCGCATTGGTCAGAGTTATCGCGACTTTGCCGAAGCCCTTTTCAATCTGCCAATCCCCGACGACGTGCCGCCGGAGAGAGAATTCGAGTACCAATTGTCGGTCGACGAACTCGCTTTGCCGCTTCAGGAGCAGGCACTCAACGCATTCAATCAGGCCCTGAATTTGGCTCTCCAATACGAAGCATATAATGAGTGGAGCAGTCGATCAGCCGCCGAAATTAGTGACCTTGAGAGTGCTGCATTTCCAATCACCGGTCAGGACGGGGTCGAGGTAGAGCACAATCGTGTGGAGTTCTTCTCTCCGAGCCCGGTGACCGATATGGGTGTGGTGCGACAACGCGGTGCGCTGCGCTGGGAGCGGCTCAAGCCGGAACCACCGGAACCGGGAATGGATCCGGATATGGAGCCAGGTGAGCAACCGGAGGAGCAGGCCGATGAGGCGGCACCTCAGGCCAGCGCAATCGGCTGGACACCATAACCCAACGTTCGTCTCATTTTTCGGATTACCACGCTCAATTTGAGGAAGAAATAATGAACCGGTCGATCAGATCTCTTCGATTCGCATGGATACTCGCTGCGACAGTGGCCACATCGGTGGCACTGGCGTGTAGTTCGACTCCTACGGTGGACGATGAAGTGGAGCCGGAAAAAACTGAGATCGAGCTCACCGCCGAGGAAACGGGCATGTCCATCGAGGCCCTGGAGGCGTTTGCCGAAGGGGTAGCCTTGCTCGAAGACGATCTCGCTGGGGCCGCCGAATGGTTGGAAAAAGCGGTGCAAATGGAGCCGAATTTCGCGGAGGCCCACTACAATCTTGGGTTGGTATATGGCGATATGGATCGCGCCGATCAGGCCGTGGAGCATATCCAAACGGCTCGGGATCTCGATCCCGACGTCTATGATTATACGATTGCCATGGCCAAGGCCTATGCGGAAGCCGAAGAATACGTGAATGCCCGGCGGCTCTTCAACGAGGTCGTCAATCGGGAACCCGAGAACCTGACCGCAATTAATAACCTGGCAGTGATCTCTTTACGAGAGGGCAACGAAGAGGAAGCGCTGGAGTACGTCGAGGAGATTCTGCGCGAGGATAACACCAATGTGGGAGCCCTCAATACGCTGGGCCTAATCTACATGGAACGGGAAAATATTTCTCTCGCTCAATACGTACTCGGACGAGCGCTGGAGCAGGACGAGACCAATGCAGACGTTCTCAACAACCTCGGGTTGGTCTACCAACAGGAGGATGATATCCCGATGGCGGTGCGTCATTTCTCACAGGCCATCGGCCACGATGCCAATTATCTGGAGAGCCGGCTCAACCTGGGCTCCATCCTGCTGGAGTACCTGGATTACGAGCGGGCCCATGAGCAGTTTAGCCGCGCCGTCGAGATCGCTCCTGAAAATTGTGTCGCAAATCTCGGCAAGGGGGCCAGTTCCTTTGCACTGCGAAATTATGAAGAGGCCCACTCGTATTACGAGTACTTTCTCGACCATTGCGACCCGGATCATATCCCAAGTTACGAGCGGTTGGCCGAACTCAACGAGGGCCATATGCAGCGGCCTGCAGAGGCGATCCATTACTACGGCAAGCTCGTGGAGTTGGAAACGGATGAGGAAAAACTTGAGCGATACGAGGCCACGATTAATTTCCTCCAAAACCAGCTTGAACAGGCCGAGCAGGTGGAACCAGAACCACAAGAGGAAGCGGTCGACGAGGGCGAATCGGATTCCGACGGCGAGTAAGGGGAACTCGGCGATCGCTCAAACCTCGAGATCGCGACGCACGAGATTGACGGGTTATCCTCGGCTTTGGTAGGCTGCAGGGCAACAGAAACTGTCATGCAGACATACATTTGGTACGAGGTGAAAATATGTGGAAACGAACGATCGCCTTCTTGATAATTTCTGTGGGGCTGGCGTGGAGCGGACAAGCCTTCGCCGACGACGAGCCTCAAACAGAATTCTACGACTTCGAGAATATGCATATTGATGGGGAATTCGTATCGCCCGATCTGGAGCATATGGAAGCTCAGGGGGAAGCACAATTTGATCGACTTCTCAATCTTCAGACCAGTTTTATCCCGAAGGTTGAGCAGAGTACGCAAGAACCCTCATTTCGGTAATATATCGCGCCTCCTGTCAATGGGGGCGGCCAGATGGGTTGGGGTAGTACCGGGTCAGCGGAGCAGTGAGCCGTAAATGAATTGGAAGAGACCCTGTCGAGACGTCTGCATTAATTAAGCTGAATCGAGTCACGCTAAGGAGCAGTTCCACAATGAAAATTATTTGCGACAGCTGTGGGGCGAAATATTCCATTGCCGATGAGAAGGTTCAGGGCAAGGTCTTTAAGATCCGTTGCAAAAAATGCAGTGAAGTGATCGTCGTCGAAGGCACCAGCGATGCCGCCAATCAGGCGACCAACGACGTCGACGACTACAGTGATGCCTACGACAACGAAGGGGCGGCCGAGTGGTACGTCGTCATCGACGGTGAACGTGTGGGGCCCATTACCCCAGACGAGGTAGAGGCCTATTTTCGCGCCGGTCAATTACACGCCGAAAGCTATGTTTGGAAGGATGGTCTCGACGATTGGGTGATGCTGGAGACGTTGTCTGTTTTTGGTCATCTGCTCCAAGACGCGGCCGGTCCGAGCGAAGAGACGATGGTCGCCGACCAGTCCGATCCCGATGGGTATGGAGGAGGGCAATACGATCAGCAGCCGGTACAGGGCGGATATGACCACGATCAGGCTCAGGGCGGAGTAGCAGCCGGAGTGGGCCTCGATGATGGTGTCTCCGTCGAGGGTGGTGGCGGATACGATGATGGTGTCGATTACGGCGCAGCACCCGGTGATGCCACGGGGGTTATGGACCCCGAGCAGTTTGAGAATTACGACAACTACTTCGACGAGGGGCAACAAGGGCAGCAACCGGAGATGGGCGGAGGCGTCGAAAGTGGCGCCTATGCCTCCGTGGAGGGCGCCAATGTCAGTCAACAAGCGGCCGCGGACCCAGCAGGCGGTCAATACGGTGCTCAGGGCGGCATCGACCAGCACGGCGGCGGATACGAAGGGGGTGGCTTCGATGACGGAGGGTATGGCGACGGCGGCTTCGACGATGGGGGATATGACGACGGTGGTTTTGATGATGGGGGATATGACGACGGGTATGACGCCGAAGAAGGCGGCATGTTTGCGGCGTTTGATTCCCATGACGACGGCTATGACGAGGCAGGGGGCGGCTACGATGAGCAGCCAGCGGCCTCTCCGGACCTAAGCGGTGGTGGAGATGACCTCGTCGATGCCCGAAACGAAAATAGTGTACTATTCAGCTTGAGTAGCGTTGACCAGGTGGAAGCTGTCAATAAGTCTTCCAGCCCCGGTGCAGCTCAGGGCAGTGATAAATCCGGTCTGATCGATATCCAATCATTGGCGTCCACTCATGCGGCCATGAAGGACGGCGGTGATGGGGGATTCGATCAAAGCGACGAGGAATTCGTCGCCGGTACGATGAGTATGCCGGCGCTGATGCCCAGCGGAAGCCAGAACAACAATAAGGGCTTAATCATTGGAATCTCCGTGGCGGCCTCGATTTTGGTCGTTGGATTGGTAGGGGTGATTGTCTTTTTGGCGACATCTGGAGACGACACACCGGTGGAACAACCGGTGGTCGCTGCCGTGGATGATGATGCCGACGATGAAGAAGAGACCTCGCCAGAAGAAGACGAGGAAGCACGAGAGGCCGAAGAGGCTGCCGAATTGGCTCGTCAGGCAGCAGAGGGAGAGGAGACCGAAGACGACGAAGAGGAAGAGGCCGAGGCTGAAGAAGAGGAAGAAGAAGAGGAAGAAACAGCAGTCGCCGAACGTCAACCCCGACCGCAACCGACTCGACCGTCCAGTGGCAGCAGCGGAAGTAGCGGGAGCAGCGGAAGTAGCGGGAGCAGTGGAAGCAGTGGTAGTACCGGTGGAGGAAGCGGCGGTACTGCATCCTCGGATAGCTCATCGGATGATGATAGTGGAAGCAGTGGTGGTTCACGGGATCGAGGCGGCATTTTGGGTCAGATCGATCGCGACGATTCATCGGAGGAACAGGCGGAGCCTGAACAGCAGTTGCCGGATCGACTCTCGCGCACAATGGTCACGAGCACGACGCGTCGCTACAACTCCCAGATCAACAATTGCGCCAATAATTCGAACCCCGAGGGAATCAGCGGAAACGCCATGGTTCGATTCGTTGTCGTGGGCTCCGGGAATGTGACGAGCGCCAGTGCACAGGGAGAATTTGCGGGGACCACCGTTGGAAATTGCATCGAAGGGGTTGTGCAGAGTATGCGATTCCCGGAGACCAACGAGGAATCACGGACGATCAACTTTCCCTTCGCAATTCGCTAATAGCAAAGAAAAAATGGGGGAATAATTCGCCGTGAGAGTCTAGTGACGCGGTGGTCACCGGTGTTCGATTTCGCCCTTTAGTAGGCGCTGAAGGCGCGTTTTTTCGATGCGTACCGCAAGCGTTGAGCCCCCGGCGATGGTGACCAGTCCCGTGGCAGCTCCAGAGGGTTTTCGCACGTATTTGGCCTCCGTATAGGTGATGTCGACAACGGTATCGCTGCTACCGCGGGAGAAATGGGCGGCCAAGGTGGCGGCGTCGATGAGATCTTCGCTGTTGAGTTCTTCGTTTTTCTTTTTTCGCAGCACGACGTGGGCACCACGCCAATTGCGCGCGTGTAGCCACATATCTCGACCTCGAGCGATCGATGTGGTCAGTGTATCGTTGTGGCTTGCACTTCGGCCGACCAGAATGGCAGCGCCGCTCTGGGCTTTGAATTCGCGATATGGGGGCAGAGGTTTTTGTTGTCCCGAGCGGCGTTGATTTCCTTTGGGACGGCGCCGAAGAATCCCTTCCAATTCCAGCTCTTCTTGGAAAGCCTCCAACTCTTCGAGGTCGTCGAAATCATCGATTCGTTGTCGCTGGCGTTCGATGGCATCGCGCAACTCGATGCTTTCCAGGAGTCGGTCTTCGACTTTTTGGCGGGCATCGGTGAGGCGACGGTATTGGTGAAAATTGTATTCGATATTTTCCTGCAGACTTCGCGATGGATCGAGGGGAATTTCCACGTCCGGCAAGTCTTCCCGGTAGAAGTCGGGCACCGTTACGGACGACGCTCCGGGTTCGACGTCGCCGTAGGCCGATTGGAGGAGCTCGCCGTGTTTTCGGTACTGATCGGCGTCATCGATACGCTCCAGGTCGGATTCGATGGCCTCCACGCGTCGCCGAAGACGTTTGGCGCGGGACTTGAGCCGCGATCGGATCGATCGCCTCAGATCGTCGCGCTCCTGCTCCTGAAGCGATTGTGCGAAATACCGGGCCAATCGCTGCGAGCGCTGGCCATCGGGTTCGGTCTGCTGGAGCAGCGGTCGGACCTTGCGATCGTCGGCCCACTCCGGAGGTGGAGGAGGGGCTTCGTAAAACGCTTCGGGTTCGCCGGGTCGTTCGCCGAGTATCGGACCGGAGCCGGTGCCGATAATTTGCTGTTTGTCATCGACGAGAAAGAAATTGGGATGGCGGCCCAGAAGTTCGGCAATGAAGGTCATCGCAATCCGAGGCGCTCGTTCGTCATCGGATTCGGGCTCCCAGTCGGGATCGATGGCCTGCAGACGGAGGTGGACGATTCGGTCCTCTTCGGAGACCGAGATCTCCTCGATCCACGCCCCGTGAATCCACTTTCGAAGTTGCATGGTAAACCCCGAAGGGTGAGCGGATTGTCGGGGTTTGGACTCCACGAGATACAGCCGGGCTGCATCTGGGTCAACGCTCACCAAGAGGTGATGAGTAATGCCCGGGGAGCGAAGTTGAAAGACCAGAGTATCGGAGGAGGCCTCAAAGACTTTTTGAATTCGCGAGGGAACGACGAGTTCGTTTAATTCGTCGACGATCAGTTGTGTCTCGCGCTGTGAGAGGCTCATGATTTGGGCCCGCGCCAAGAGGAGAAAGAGGGGATCATATCAGGGATGCATGTGGGACAAGCACCGAACTTGGAATTTTGATAATGCGTGATAGCTTGATCGTGCAATCGTAGTTTCAGCGAGTACAATCCGAATTGCCAGGCATGCAATGCTTGGGAGAAATTAAGCCCTTTAACCGCAAGATGTAGCAACGGATTGGGGAAAATGAAAAAAGCCAGTGATGAACAACGCCGGTCGGTGCAATCGACGAGTTGGGTTTGCGCCGTGATCTTGGTTTTGTCGTTGGCCACCAGTTGTGCTGTATTTCAGGGGGGACAGGAAGACGAGGGGCACGAACAGGGACAATGGCATTATGAGATGGGAGCCGGCTATTTCGAGTCGCAAGATACGACCTATGCCATCGGAGAGTTGACGAAGGCATTGGAATACAATCCAGATCATCGAGATGCCCATTATCTTCTGGGCTTTATCTATATGGGGCGGCGCGATTATCGACGTGCGATACATCATTTTCGAGAAAGTCTGCGGATCGATCCCAATTATCATTTTGCCCGCAATAATCTCGGTACGGTGTATATGGCGATGGAGCGCTGGGAGGACGCCGTCGAAGAGTTTGAGATCTTGATCGAAGAGACCTTGTATACGACGCCGGAGTTGGCTCATAACAATATTGGCTGGGCATATTTTAATCTCGGCCGTCATTCGGAGGCGTTGGAGCAATTGAGGATGGCGATTCATCTGTCGCCGGAGATGTGTTTGGCGCAAAACAACAAGGGACGGGTTCACGAGGGGAGAGGCAATACGATTGAAGCGGAGCGCTTTTATCGTCGAGCCATCGAGCTGTGTCCCGAGGATTATCAGGAACCGCATTTTTATCTCGGCAAATTGCTTCAGAGGCGTGGTGACGCCAACGCCACCGCCCATTTTGAGCGATGTGTCGAAATTCGATCGCGCAATGACCTCGCCGAGCGATGCCGTCAATATTTACAACTTCGCTGATCCGATAATTTCACGAAACTACAGGGGCGCGGCGTCGATTTCGACGACGAAAACAAGCTCTTCGCGATTGCGAAGAGTGCCCATGGGAGCTTTGTAGGGAGTCAGTCCGAGGTCGTCGTGGGTCAATTCGATCCGTCCGTCGACACAGAGATTGGGTGAGAGGGTAACGGAGACGGGAAATTCGAATTCGAAGCGACGTTGATGAATATTGAGCGAGGACTCCAGAATCCAATCGCCGTCGTCATCGATGTGGGCGCCGTCGACGCGAAACCCAATGGTGCCAAACCGGTCTGCGTGGAGTTGACCCTTGGCGAGCATATTTTGGCGGGTGGCGTCGCGGTCGCGTTGAGAGACCGAGCCGTCGAGTCCGACGCGAGCCCGGTCGTCGGCGTCGTCGACGACCAGTTGATGGACGGGAAAATCCAGGGCGAAACGAAGGGTTTCGGGGTGTTCGGAGTCCAGGGCGACCGTGGATGTGAATTCCTGGGCTCTCACCACGTGATCGTGACCGAGTCGCGATAGGAGTTTGCGGTCGTCATTTCGGACGATGACGGCCGCAAAGGTATTCGTCGATTGCAGTCTGTAGCGTCGGCTGGTCATGACAGGGCCGGGGCCAAAGTCGAGGACAAAAAGATCGGATCGGGATTACTCCGCAGCGGCTTCGACGGGGTCGAAGGTCGTCTTGCGTCGCTGCAGGCGGGCCTGACCGGGCGTGGAAATCAGTGTGCCTTTGGCATCGGCGCCGAGGTTGGCGGCGTTTCCTTCATCGGTATCGATATGCATCTCCAGTTGGAAGTCAGGGGAGACACGGATCAAAACATCGCCGAAGACCAGGTCTCGATCGCCACCGGAGACGGCGACCTCCACGACATCTCGGTCGCTGACACCAAAATGCTTGGCATCGTCAGGGGTCATATGGATGTGGCGCCAGGCACAGATGACGCCTTGCTGTAATTCGACTCGTCCCTGTGGTCCCTCGAGGATGATTCCCGGGGTGTTCGCGATATCGCCGGACCCCCGGACGGGGGCGTCGATGCCGAGGGCGAATTCATCGGTCCGAGAGATCTCGACTTGGTCGATGTTGCGCGTGGGACCGAGGATGCGCACGGAGCTAAATTCGTCGTTTGGACCGATGACGCGTACCGTCTCCTCGGCGGCATATTGCCCGGGCTGGGAGAGGTCGTTGCGAGGTGTGAGTTGATAGCCCTCTCCGAAGAGTACTTCGACGGTTTCCTGACGCAGATGAACGTGGCGCGCGGAGACGGCGACCGGAATCGGTCGGTGGCCTGCGAGGCGATCCTTTTCCAACACCAGTTGAGAGACGTCTTCGGCGATGGCGTAGCTCTCGTCGGTCTCCACGGCCAGAAGGTGGGTGCGACTGGTGGCGGTGGAGATCCGTGCCACCGGAGATTCGTCGTCGAGTTCGGCTGCCCGGTTGGCCTCTTCATTGAGATGGGCACCCAGAAATTCAAGGCGTTGGGCGACGCGGTGGCGAATCAAGGCGCTGTTTTCGCCGATTCCGGCGGTGAAGACGATGGCATCGACGCCACCCATCACGGCCGCGTATGCGCCGACGTATTTTCGCAATCGGTGAGAGAAGACCTGAATGGCGAGACGGCATCGGTCATCGCCCTCGCCGGCCCGTTCGATAATATCGCGCATATCGTTGGTGACACCGGACAAGCCGGCGAGGCCGCTCTGTTGATTGAGAAGGTCGTCGAGGGAATCGACGTCGAATTCGCCATCGCGGAGTAGATGGATCAGGATTCCCGGATCGACATCGCCGCTGCGGGTTCCCATCACGAGCCCCTCCAGCGGAGTCAGGCCCATGCTGGTCTCGATGGATCGACCGTATTCCACGGCGCAGACGCTGGCGCCGTTTCCGAGATGGCAGGTTATCAAACGGAGATCTCGCAGATCGGCACCGAGATAATCGGCGGCTCGTTGGGCAACGAAGGCGTGACTTATCCCGTGAAAGCCGTAGCGGCGAAGGTCGAGTTTGTCGCTCAGGTCCTGGGGCAACGCATAGCTGCGAGCTCGTGTGGGGAGCGTGGCGTGAAAAGCGGTATCGAAGACGGCGACGTGGCAGACGTCGGGGATGATCCGCCGTGCTGCGCGGATGCCGGCCAGATTGATCGGGTTGTGCAGCGGCGCCAGATCGCTGAGATCGGCGATGGCTTGTTCGACTTCGTCATCGATCCGCACCGGGCGTTGAAATTGCGAGCCCCCATGGACGACGCGATGTCCCACTCCGGCAACTTGGACGTCCTCCGGAAGGCAGTCCAGCAGTCGCGGAAGGGCGACTTCCAGCGCCTCTTCGTGGGTCGCGGCGTTCTTCAGGGGTTCCTGATTGCCATCGACGTACATGACCGGATTGGATTCACCGATGCGCTCGATGCTCATCCGTCCGGCGTATTTTCCGGAATAATGGTCGAGAACATCGGCCTTAATAGAGGAGCTGCCACAGTTGATGACGACGATATACATAAAATTTCTCCGGTGGCGGTGGTATGGCAATATCAGTGTATTGGGAACTCACTTGTTGAATACTATCGGCCACAGGTTTCCACAGCTTGTGGGTGCTGACAACCGATTCCGAACCCCCGTATTTGGATCGTAGCTTGTCGGTGAAGTGCCGGCGAAAATTCCCGCCCGGTCACCGGGCATTCAAAGGCGGCGATCCGACGCCGAAACGTCGCGTTCTCGGGATGAAGTAACTCACCGTGGTGACCGCCCGGATTGACAGATCGAGAGCGTCGAATGTACTCTCCGGTCCAAGGACGAATCCAATGTGAGTCGGGGTTGTTTGGTCTCTGGCGAACGAGTGTCTTAACGACAAAAAGTGATGAGAGGATATCATGGGAGTTATTATAATAGCAGCAGTCTTATTCTTGGTGGTCCTGTTGGGAATGGTGATGTTTGCCGTCGGGATCTACAACCGGATGGTCAAGTTGCGCAATCGCTTCAAGAATGCCTTCGCTCAGATCGACGTGCAATTGAAGCGGCGCTACGATTTGATTCCGAATCTGGTGGAGACGGCGCGCGGGTTTATGGACCACGAGCGCGAAACATTAGAAGCGGTCATTCAAGCGAGAAACCAGGCCCAACAGGCCAATCAGCAGGCGGCGCAAAACCCGGGTGACCCGAATGCGATGAAGAATCTGATGGGTGCCGAGGCGGCGCTGACCGGTTCGATGGGCAAGCTGTTTGCGCTCTCGGAATCCTATCCCGATCTGAAGTCGGACAGCACGATGAACAATCTGATGGAAGAGCTGACATCGACCGAAAATAAGATTGCCTTTGCTCGCCAGGCATTCAACGACGCGGTCACCAAGTACAACACTTCGCGGGAGACCTTTCCGGCCGTGCTATTTGCGGGAGCGATGGGTTTTCAGGAAGCGATGCTTTTCGAGGTCGATAGCCCGGAAGAGCGCGAAGCGGTATCAGTTTCTTTTGCGTAATCTAGTTCCCATCGGGAAATCCCGGAATTTCGCAATTGCCGGCTGAAATCGCGATCTGACCATTCGCTCAACACGTGGAATCACCTACGGATATGCCTTCGGTTTCGCGAACGGGTCATCTCAACGATTTCATCTCAGCACTGCTCAGATTCGGAATTTCCGGATGAGAACGATCTAGCTTCCATAAGCGGGAGATCATCCAACTAGACCACTTGTCTCGCCGGCCGATGGCGGCATTGAAGTAGCGAAGCCATCACGGCACTTGGCTGGACCGGAAACTGTCACCCGTCATCTCGTCGGTGCTGGATTTGGTTTAGAGCGATTTCCCGATTGGCGAGACGAGTCAGTGAGGTGTCACGGTGAGTCAACGGGCGACGACGGATTTTTTTCAGCGTCAGGACGACGCACGGCGCAACACGGTGCGGCTGATCATTTTGTTCGCCATTGCCGTGTTGGTGCTGTCGTTGGGGACGTATGTGGCACTGGCCTTTATTATCAATCCCGATGCTATGCTCTTTTTGCTGGAGCCGGGCCAGCCCTTTTATTTCGATATTGAGTTGGGTCTATTGGCGCTGTTGTTTACGGGGGCGTTCATTTTTCTGGGAAGTGCCTTCAAGACCTCGTCGCTCAAAAAGGGGGGGAATGTCGTCGCCGAGTCGCTCGGGGGTAAAGAAGTAGGCCCTTCGGCAAGTGATCCCTTGGTGCGGCGGCTGGTCAATGTGGTCGAGGAAATGTCACTGGCCTCGGGGGTTCCGGTGCCCCGGATCTATGTGTTGGAAAATGAGCCGGGGATCAATGCTTTTGCCGCCGGATTTACGATGAACGATGCGGCGGTGGCGGTGACGCGAGGAGCCCTCGAGCAATTGACTCGTGATGAGCTGCAGGGAGTGGTCGCCCACGAGTTCAGTCATATCTTAAATGGTGATATGCGACTCAATATCCGTTTGATCGGGGTGATTCACGGTATTTTGTTGATGTATTTGACGGGCCGTGTGCTGCTTCGCGTGATGTTTAGCGGTAGCCGACGGCGCTCCAGCGGGCGCGGAGGAGGCGGAATTATCGCCGTCGCTGCGGCCGGTCTGGTGCTGGTGGTCTTTGGGCTCGGTGGGGTGTTGTGCGGACGGTTGATCAAAGGCGCCGTGTCGCGCCAGCGCGAGTATTTGGCCGATGCCGCAGCGGTTCAATTTACCCGCAATCCCGACGGATTGGCGGGTGCACTAAAGAAGATCGGGGGCTTTGCTCACGGCTCGAGCCTGCAGGCATCAAAGGCCGAAGAGATCAGCCATATGTGTTTCGGCAATGTCTCCGAGGGTGGGTTTTCCAGCCTCAGCGGCCGCTGGATGGCCACGCACCCACCCCTGGAAAAGCGGATTGCTGCCATCGATCCCTCATTTGATGGTACCTATAAAGAGTTGTCGGCCGATAAGACCCGGGCCCGTCTGGGGTCGAGCTCCACCAAGGGTGTATCCGGCAAGGGGCAAGCGGCGATGGGATTGGCCTCCGACGCTGGGGCCTCGCGGGCAGCGGCTGGCGGCGGCGACAGCATGGTCCAGGGAGCGGCGATGGCGGCGGCGGTCGGTGGAAACGACTGGGCCTCGGATCGACGCCAATTGGACTATCAGATGCAGGCCGATGACGTGGTCGAAGCGGTCGGTGAGACATCGCCGCAGCGATTGGTGTATTGCTCGACGTTACTCGACGAGATTCCCCGGCCATTAATGGACGCTCGCGGTGAGCTAATGGGGGCGATGGCGACGGTGTATACCCTGTTGCTGGACCGCGATCCGGAGGAACGGCGAAAGCAGGCGCAGATGCTCCAAAAATATGCCGATCCAGGCATTATCAAGGAGTCACAAAAATTGTGGAACTCCGTGGGGCGATTGGATCGAGAATTTCGCCTTCCCTTGATGGATCTATTGGTGCCCACCCTTCGCCGGATGACGGAGGAGCAATTTCAGGACTTCTCGGCGATGGTCGATCGATTGATTCAGGCCGATGGCAAGGTGACGTTTGAGGAATTCGTCCTCGAAAAGGTGGTGCTGCACCGATTGGAGATGGCGCTACACGATCCGGGACGAAAAGTCGTGCAGTTTCACTCCTTTCGAGCTGTGGCATCGGATATTGAGAATCTCTTGTCCTGTATTGCATACGTGGGTCACGACGATCTCAATACGGCTCGTATATCCTTTCAGGAGGGGCGAGATCGGCTTCCGCCGAAGGTGCGCGGAAATGTGAGTTTTCGCTCTCGCGATCGATGGTCTTTCCCCCAGGTGGGAGCATCGCTGGATCGGCTCTCGGCGGCGTCGCCGACGATCAAAAAAGCGGTGATCGATGCCTGCGCATTTTGCGTGATGGGCGACGGAGTGGTCGTCGTGGAAGAGGTGGAGATGTTGCGGGCGGTCTGCGAGACACTGGACGTTCCGCTGCCTCCGTTTATCCCCGAAGCAACGCGTCGCAACTGAGTTCGTCGACTCTCAATGGTTGAGCTGCGAAAGAAGCCTCGTCCGACGGTCAATGGAGACGGGCCGCCGGGCACAGTTGAGAATACCTAAGTTTTTGGGGAGAGCGGTCATTCATCGAAGGGGTACGTTGGAGCGATCGGGGTTGAATGGCGGCCGGGTCTGCTTATTTTGCACCGACGTACTAGGCACTCTCTTCTCAGGAGGCATTTCATGAGCACGGAACAGGTCGACAAGGCGACGTTGCTGGAGGGGTTGAATCAAGATCTCGCCCACGAGTATCAGGCGATCATCATGTACAATACGTATGCTGCGGCGGTGGCCGGCGTACATCGCAATGAACTCAAGAACTTCTTTTTGACGGAAGTGGCCGACGAGTTGGAGCATGCACAGTTTTTGGCGGATAAGATCACCGCACTCGGCGGAGAGCCGGCGACCGCAGCGGCGGAAGTCGATTATACGACGGTGGCCCGGGAGATGATCGAGAATGTGGCCCGCGCCGAAAAGGAGACCATCGAGCGCTACGTGGTGCGTATGAAACAGGCTGAATCCTTTGGGGATTATGGGTTGGCGGCGCAACTCGGAGATATGATCGCCGACGAAACGAACCACAAAGAAGAAGCCGAGAAGCTGCTACACGGCAAGTGGGAGAATTAATTTCTTATGCTTCCACGTCCAAGATGGACCGAAGGGTATTGAATTCGTCGGGGGGAAGCTGCCAGGCGTCTTCCGGTGGGGGGGCTTGGGGGACCGAGGCCTGTTGCCAGGCTGTGAGGCTGGCGGCGACGGTGGCCAGTTGAAAAGGGGATTGATAGGGGGGAGAGATGGTCATCAGCCAGCCGTGGGTGTCGGAGTCGTCGAGTCGCCAGCGATGAAGGTCGACCTCGCGTAGCGCGTCGAGCGACCATGAGGTCCGATCGAGTACCAGGCGCTCGTCAGCGGTGACGCGTAGATCGACCTCTTCCTCGACGCCGCCGCGGCGAATGATGCGAAAACTGGTACCGCGCCACATGGGTCGCCATCGAAAGACGAGGGGAAGACAGACCAACAAGAGCATGGCGGCGAAGGACGCGGGCAGTGCTGGCGCCCAGTGCGCCATAGGGTTGGTCGTGATATCGACCAGCGACAACAGACTGAGGACAAAGAGGGAGGCGATAAAGAGTCCCGCCGGCGCCAGAGTGACGGCGATCTCGTCGCCGCCCACGGTTTGCCAGCCCTCGCGGATGCGAAAGGTGCGCACGCGCACCAGGTCTTCGGAGGGCGGGGAGTCACCGGCGCTGACCGTCTCCGATTCCGGGATGGGTTCGGATTTGGTGGAGGCGTCATTCTCGATGGGGACGTCATTTTGGATGGGGACGTCGTCGTCAGTGAGGATCCTGGCCGCTTTTTCCGCCGTCAGATCCACTGTCTTGCCGAGCTGCGAGCTATCTGGATGGGAATCAGCGGGCTCCGGCACTGATTCGCCGTCCCCTTTGCTTTCGGGAGCCTCGATGAGATTGAGCATTGGCTGCGTGGGACCGACGAGTTCCGGTGCTGTATCGGAGTCGCTATCGGTCTCCGATTCGGGTTTTGCGGATTCGGAGTCGGAGTGCGAGTTGGTCTCGTCAGCCAACTCTTCATTGGTGCTTTGTTCGCGGTCGTCGATCGGTTCCACGTCACGGGTGTCGGAATCCTCCAGCGCATCCACACCTTTTTCCTCATCGTCCGCCGGCTGAGGCGTTGCCTGTTCTTTCGCGGTGTCTGATTCCTTTGTGGTATCTGATTCCTTCGTGGTGTCCGGATCATCCTTCGTGGTGTCCGGATCATCCTTCGTGGTGTCCGGTTCCTTCGCGGTGTCCGGGGCTTCGGAGTCCTCCACCTCTGACGGTGAGCGCAGGAAGGGATTGGTATTGAGCTCCGCAGAGGAGTCAACGGCCAGTGGATCTTCGAAGGGCTCGCCGGTGGTCGGCGCGGCGTCGTCTGTAGATTTATCTTCGGACGGAGGTGTTTGCGGGGAGGTTGATTCTGTCTGTTCCGCCTCGGAGTCGGGGGCTAGTACCGGGTCTGATTCTTGGTCGGGTTTCGTGTCTTGGTCGGTGTCGGCCTCGGTGCTGGGGGGGGCTTCGGCGGGCACTTTCTGGGCACTATCGATATCGGCGCCCTGAATGCCCTGTCGAGCGCGTTGAGCGAGTTGTTGAAGTTCCTCGAGGCCATCGAGGGTCCGAGCGATGCCGTCGTGGTGCAAAAGTAGAAGGTCATCCCAGACACGTTGGAGTTCATCGACTCGTCGGCGCTGTTCTTCCCATAATTCGGCAATTTCGGCACGTGCCGAACTTCCCCTTTTGACATCCCCGTCTTGGATCAACGATTCCAGTGCCTCGACGTCGGTTTCGCGGCGCGTTTCCAACTCGAAGACGATGGATTCCAAAATCTGCTCGAGTTGTAGTGGTCCGTCTTCTGCGAGCAGATCGGTGGCTTCGATGGCGGATTGGATGAGCTTGTCGAGACGGTGGAGATCGCGCTTTAGACGGGCGACGACATCGTCGTCGCTGCGCTGTCTCCAGGCCGGAATTGTATCGCCGTCGCCGAACCATTCCCTCGTAAAGTCCTCGACATCAGCGGCGATGGTGGCGACGGTTCGAGGGCCGATGAGGGTTCCCTCAAGCGGCGGAGGCTCTTGCAATGCAAAGGGGGAGCGCAGGGATGCGTCGGGAAGGTCGAGCCAGGTTGGAAGTTCTTGAGACAGGCCGGTGAGTCGGGCTTCGAATTGCTCCAGGTCTTCTACGAGTTCCTCGCGAAGGTCGTCGAGATCCTCGGTGAGTCCCATCCGTGTACGGACCAAAATCTCCCGACGGCGCCGGGCGTCGTCGACTGTGGAGGATTCGAGCGTATTCGTCATGACGACACAGCCAAAGAGGTCGATTTTGTCGAGGGTGCAAAGCGATGGCAGAGTTTGCCACTGACTGCATGGTTGGTGCAAGCCGTGGATTGAAGCCCGATGAGATGCTCACCGATGCGATCTCGAATCATCAAGATGCTATGGTTAGAAATAATGAACGGCCAGGACGAGGACCATCATATTGGCGCCGGCGTGGAAGACGGTTGCGGCGATGATAGAACCCGTTCGATCGCGTAGCCACCCAAATAAAAGGGAGGGAAAAAAGACCCCGGCGCGGGCCAGCGAAAAGGCGCCGCCGATGGGCACCAGCACATGACCGAGAGCAAAAAGGGCACTGGTGGCCCAATTGGCACGGGTGAAGCCCAAATATGTAGTGGGCTCTTCGTCGCCGTCGAAGAGATCGCCCAATCGAGTCTGGAGGTAGCCGCGGTAAAAATATTCCTCGGGAAGTGCGACCAATAGGAGATGGGTCAGTCCCCACAGGATGAGCCACCAATAGGTGCGATTGAGCTCCAGTGTTTCGTCGGCGTTGTGCTCGCTGTGGCCAACGAGCAATGTCGGGGGATCGGCCCCCGGTGGAGGTACAAAATCGAGCTCGAGACGACTGGGGAGCCGGTGTGCACCCTCGGGTTGGCGATGGGGATCCAATGTCAGGCGAGCGCGGTCGTCACCGGGTTGAGACAGGATATACCAGTGACGGGAGATGTCGGTCTGAGGCGAAATACGAGTCGAAACCACGGTGGGAGGCTCGTCGAACCACTCCGGTTGGGCGTGAACCGGCAACAGTGGTCCAATATGGTGCCATCGAAAGGGCTCGTCCGATTCGGCGAGCATCATGGGGGCTTGTGGGCCGGGAGCGGACCACTCGATGTGGAGGCGATTGGAGAAGGTGCGAATCTGCACGGTCGGTTGTGTCTTGTCGCCTACCAGAGACGGGGCGTCGAGTTCGACGGGCCACTGGCGGTAGTTGTCGACCGATGGTGAAAAATCGCGTTCCAGAAAGGAGGTCTCCCATACGTGATAGGCCACCGAGTAGAAGGGAAAGACGACCACCGTGACCAAAATGCCGAGGCCGATGTGGGAAAGTGGTATGCGGTCGAGATCGATGCCGAAGCGATCAAAATCGGCGCCGCGTCGGCGTAAGATCACATAGGGAATAGCGATGAAGATGGCAGCGGCCACCAACAGTAGGTAGTCAGCAAATGGGCCCCAGACCTCGGCAAGTAGGGAGACGGCGACGAGGCCGACGACGACGGCGCCAAAGGCAAGCAGCGGCTCGCGCCATCGGGGATCGTCTGGTGGGGGTTGTGCTGGCTCGTCGCCCGCTGTCATCTGGGCACCCCGGCCTCGATGGTGCGCACGGTGTGCACGGAGCGAGTCATCAAGACATCACCATCGTGATGTAGGCGCAGACTTCCCGCCGGCGCTTCGGTGACCCATCGAATGGCCCCATCGTCGGGGTCGAGGGCGTATAACAAGGGGCTTTCGTCGATGCGGCGAACGAGAAGGTAGAGTTCGTCCTCCGAAAAGGCGGCCGGTGGGGTGGCCGTTCCGACGTCGAAGGCCATTCGCAATTGTCCGCTTGTGGCGTCGACTCCCAACAGGGTCTCGTCGACGATAAGTAGGAGCAATCCATGCTCGGCATGGGTCTCGCTGTAATTGCCCTTGGGAACGGCCGCCACATCAGCGGTCCAGATCTTCTTCATCGTCGCCAGATCCCAACCCGACAAAACGGTATCGCCGCGGGAGGGCACGAAGTAGATTCGCTCCTCGTCGGTGGCGTAAAACCCGGCGCGACCACCGCGCTCTCCGAAGGTGCGATGACGCATCTCCGCACCGGAGAAGGGATAGCGCTGGGTAATGCCATTGAGGTCCGCTGAAAATATGCTTCCATCAAAGGCGAAGGGCTTGATTCCGGCCCAAAACTTCATGCGTCCATCGTAGACGATATTTCCACTTTCGAGTCTGGCGCAGATCATCTGTGTGCCCGCTTGCCACCGGGTTCCGGCGCATAGAAGTCGATCGTCGACACGGGTCAAAAAGGAGCCGCGATAATTGGCGGCGAAATTATTGATCTCGCGGCTGCGGTCCATGCGTTGGTGCCAGAGAGGGTCGCCTTCGTTGTCGAAGAGTATAATTCGAAGGTTGGTGGCCCGAGGTTGATCGGGGATAGGGACGGGATAGGCGATGGCGCGACGTCCGTCGTCGAACTCGATATAACCATCGGGGTCGCAGCCAAAGATGGCGGCGCTGACCTCGTGCTCCGCCAGTGGCCAGGGAAGTATTTCGCCATCTTCCTCAAAGATCTCGCGGCACTCCGAAAACATCTGTGTTCCGCCGACCTCGGGGGTGATGAAGGCGTCTTCGTCGGGTTCTGTGAGATCGACGATCTGGTCCGGCGACAGGTCTGTGAAGTCGTGGTGCGGAAGTTGTGCGTCCGTGCTCTCCGACGGCTGCTGGCTGCTGTCCGGCCTGTCACTGCGATCACAGCCGGTGGCCGATAAAAGCAGGAGCAGCATGCAGCCCGCGATCAAATGCGGGCGATGTCGAAGTGAAATCGGCGTCAGTCCGAAGTGGTCCATGATACGTCGGTGGTCCAGGGAGAAGACAGCCACTGGCGAAAGGTCGCATCCTGTTCCAGACAGGAGCGGCAGCCGAATATGATTAATTTCTTTTTTGCCCGGGTCAACGCCACGTTGAGCCGGCGCACGTCTGCCAAAAAATCGCCGGGATGATCGGTTTTTACCAGGGAAGCCAAAATGGCGTCCCTTTCATTGCCCTGAAAGCGCTCGATGGTGTCGATATCGATGTGTTCCGAAAGTCCGTTGCGTCGGCTCAAACGCCGCAGCAGGTGGACCTGGGCGCGAAAGGGAGACAAAACACCGACGCTCGGATCGTCGCCAACAGCCAATAGCTGTTTTGCCGTCTCCATCAGGGCATTTGCTTCGTCGGGATTGGTGCGTCCAGTGTCGGCGCCATCGACATCGACGAAGACGACCGGTGCATCTGAGTCTAGACCGGCGGGAAGAGCTGCGGCGCTGAGATCCAGGCTGTGCCCGGCGACCGAGGGATGGGCCTGAAGCCGATCCTCATAAAATGTCTGGGCCGGAAACGCCATGATCTCCCGGTTCATTCTGTACTGGGTGGTGAGCATGGTGGGAGATGTAAAGGGGGCGAGGCGTTCAAAGAGACTTCGGTCCAGTCCGGCAATACCGGCCTCTTGCAGAGATGGTGCGATGGGAAAGCCAGACGAGCTTGTGGCAAATGCCGTCAGCGCTCGCTCGGCGGTGACGATGGGGGGAAGCTGGCAGTGGTCGCCGACGAGAACGAAGCGTCGGGCTGCCGAGATGGGAGCCAGTGCCATGGGCTCGGTCAACTGGCTCGCCTCGTCGATGAGTGCCACATCGAAGGCCGGCCGGTCTTGGTGGCGCTCGTAGTAGGTGATCGCTGGATGGCGAAGGGCGCTGTGGGCCGTGGTGGCGATCACCGAAGTGGCGTCGAGTCGACGGGCGAGCTTTTCAAGAGACGGCGCGTTTCGGGCGACGTCGTCGGAGAAATAAAACCGGGAATCGAATCCGCGTCGACGCATTTCGTCGGCCAATAGGGGCGAGCGATCGGCGCTTCCGAGCCGGAGAAATGGAGGTGGGTCGTGTCCCCGAGCCGCCGAGGCGTCGAGGAGTTGAACGAGCATCGTGTCCACCGCCGTATTGGTCAGCGCCGACAATAAGACGTTGTTGCCCTCGCCCATGGCCAGTTCGGCACACAGGTGAGCGATCACCGTCGTTTTTCCCGTGCCCGGCGGGCCCTGTACCAGGGTTGCCGGTTGGTCGCGAAGACCAGAGCGGACGGCGTCGATCTGGGAGTCGTTCAACAGCTCTTCGGTCGCATGATGAAGTTTGCTCTCCGGCGGGTTTTTCGGCGTGGTTTGCTTCGCTTCATGCGGTCGCAGAAGGCCATCGAGGAGCGCAGTATCCTGGCTTTCGACGACTCGATACAGCGCGCGATGAGCGGTGCGATAGCCGATGCGCGTCGGTAGCACATCGGCGATCCAACCGGACCCGGTGAATGCGTCGCCGACTTCGGCGGCTCGCAGCCGGATCTCGAGGCCACCGTCGTCGAGTCCCAGCACCCGTGCCCGAAGTACGTGATTGGCGTCAACGTCACCGCGATGGAGCAGAATGCGATCACCGGGAGAAAAGCGGTGTAGCTCGTCGCCACATAATTGGGCCATGCTCGACGACGGGTCGTCGCTCAATGGTTTGAGCGTCAGGTCAGTAGCCGCTTTCCCGTCGGCTACGCGGCGCGGCAATTGATGGGGTTGAAAGATGGCGCCCAGATCGCGGTGGTCGGTCCATCGCTCCATTTCCACAAGTCTCGTCATATGACCGTGATATCGACGTGCACGGCGAAGTAAATCGCGCTCCAGGTCGGGTTCATCAGTCGATGCCCGGTCATCGTCGGCTCCAAGCCCCAGCAATTCGGTCTGGGCCTGGCAGCGATCGCGGCGAAATCGGCAGGCATTTTGCCGACACAACCGGGGCTGTTCCATATATGTCGGTGGTTCGTACTCGGAGTTCGGATCGACGAGGCTGTGGTGCAGAGTGACCAGGCCGTTTCTGCCATGTAAGAGGTCGTGTTTTTCGCGGCCGGCGTCGAGGGGGACCTCTTTCATGCGGCCCGTCTTGGAGTAGAGCAGGTGGCCCGTCGTCGAAAATTCGTTGCGGGCCGCCAACTCCTGCCACAAGAGTGCGTAACTCTGGACCTGACCTGCGTGGTCATGCCAGGGCTTTCCGCTCTTGAGTTCGATGATCTGAAGACCCTCGTCGGGGTCGGTGACCACCAGGTCGGTACGTCCCTCGAGCCCGTAGCGCGCGGAGTACCGCGTCGCTTCCGCGTGTTCGCCGCACCAGCCAATGCGGTCGTGACTCGGCGCCGCGGCGTTGCGGCGCGCCGTAAAGCGCCGCAGATGCTCAAAATGGTCACGGGCCTGCTCCACCAATTTCGCCAGGTGGGCGTCGTCGACTCCGGCGGCCAGAAAGTCGAGGTGTAGATCGGGCAATCGCTCCTGCATCGCCTGCGGGAAGCTCAATTGTT
>SKPJ01000274.1 GCA_007119595.1 Myxococcales bacterium | reverse complement strand
CCCCCGGGTCCGCATTGAAGTGCGACACATTCGACCCCGTCGGGACACTCGCCGCAATCGATTGTGTTGCCACAGCCGTCGTCGACGGTGCCGCATTCGGCGTTGTGATCGTCGCAGCTCAGGGCGGGGCAATCGCAGATATTGGGTTCGCCACCGCCCCCGCAAAAAAGCGGATCGGGACAGTCGCCGCAATCGACGGTGCTGCCACAGCCGTCGTCGATGGAGCCACATTCGGCGCCGTGGTCCTCACAGGTCAATGGTTGACACGAAGTGGCGCAGACGTTGGGTGTGCCTCCACCGCCACAACTTACGCCGTCGGGGCAGGTGCCGCAGTCGACGGTATCGCCGCAGCCATCGGAGATGACACCGCATTCAGCCCCCACATCGCTACAGGTCTGTGGGGTACAGACCGGCGGGGGCGGCTCGCCGCCGTCGTCGATGCAGGCCGCCAACTCAAAGAGCATATAGGCCAGCACCTTTTCCTGAGCCATAAATTGGTCGTCGCAATAGTCCGGAAACGCCGGACCCTCGTCGGGCGAGACATTGGCGACGTGAAATCCGCTATAGGCCACTTGCCCGCACTGATGGTTCTGATTGAGCGGGGTGTCGGCGGTGAATTGCTGGACCGAATCGTAGGCGTTGACCGATTCGTCGGTATAGACCCAGCGGGTCGCCAGGGAGGGGTTGATATCCTGGGCGTATCCACGCGGGGCGATGACCTGGACCTGCTCGTCGTCTCCGAAGTTGGCACTGACCTGGGGAAGATTCATCCAGTCCCACAGCATCTGACCACCATCAAAGGTGGTGTCGATAAACGCCTGAGCCTGAATCCCGGTACCCGTTCCACCCCAGGTGGCGGTGTCCTTTAGGCCATCGGTATTCTCCAGCCAGTCATAGGCGAAATGAGAGGCGAAGAGACGGCCGCCGGAGTCCACGAAGTCCAAAATATTTTGGAGGTGACCCGAGTCGCGCGCTGTGGAGTCCCCCTCGCAGTCCATGACCACCATATCGTAGTCCAACAGGGTGTTGACGTCGCTGTAGAGGTGATGGGCCAGATTGGCCTGCAGGTCGGCGTCGTTGCAGCTGCCGGGATCGTGATCGGTGCAGGTCTCGGCATCGCAAACACCTTCACAGGCCGCGGCGAGTTGTGCATCGGGCACCCCACCGTTGGAGCGATACATGTGGATGCGACCATCCTCGCTGTGGCGTGTGAATTCGTCTTCGTGGACCCCCAATTTGTGAAATACACATTCGATGGCATCGACGCCTCCCGTGGAGACGGCGATATGGGGGATGTTGTTTTGATCCTCGCCGAATTCTCCCTGGCGACGGGGCAGGCGGGTTTGGTTTTCGTCGATGCTGTGGGTGTTGCACGCCGACTTAGGGCTAACGGTGACCACCCGCCGCCACTGTCCAATCTTAACGACCAGCGGAAAAGGCGTATTGGCCGGGATATGGCGAAGCTCGAAGGTTCCGTCAAAATCGGTCACCGTTCCCACCAGCGGATCGCCCAATTCTTCGTCTTCACAGGCCACACAGGCGGTGGCCGGTTCCAACTCGGGGATGGTGTCATTGGGGACGTAGACCACGGCGTTGGGAATTGGGAGTTCTCCGCTGGGCGAGGTGACCCGTCCAGTCAAAATAGTGGCACCGTCGCCACCCGTACAGACCGCCTGATCCTGGCAAAACCCCTCACAACCGTCCTGTGGAGTTGCTCCACAGACGTTGGGAATGCCACCGCCGCCGCAGATTTCGCCATCCGGGCATAATCCACAGCTCCCGGTGACCCCGCTGCAGCCATCGGAGACCGGCCCGCAGTTGACACTTGTATAATCATCACAACTCAACGGCTCACAGTCGGCTTCGACACACCTGCCGAGGTCCGCTCCCGTGCCACAGGAGAGCCCGTCGGGACAGGTTCCACAATCGATGGAACCTCCGCATCCGTCGGGATGGGGGCCACACTCTGCAGGTTCATAGTCGTCGCAGGAGCGCGGTGTACACTCTATCTCAACGCATGCTGCACCGTCGTCATCGGGGGAGCACACCAGGTCGCTGTCGCAGCCTCCACAATCGAGAAACCCACCGCATCCATCGGGTGCCGAGCCGCATCCTACGTTCTGTTCTTCGCAGCTCGACTGGGCGATGCAATCGATATCCGAATTGTTATTGTTGCCAATATTGGACGGGTCGTCGTCATTCGCATTGGACGATGCATCTTCTCCAATGGGGCCTGTATCGGGCGCCGGTGGTTGACCCGGGTCCTCGGCGCAGGTCCCATCGATGCACACCAGACCCGACGGACAATCGTCGGGAGAAGTACAATCCGGGGTGCCCTCGGCGACGGGATCCGGACTGCAGCTCAGCGCGCTCACCGCGAAAACGAACGCTGCTGCAAATAGGAGAGCCGAATGTCGCAATATGCTTTTCATGGGAGAATTCTCAACACAGAAAAAGATGAGACAGCAACATTGGGAAATCGCACTCGTCGGTATCGCGGGGTGCAAGAGTCGTGGCAATATCAGACGAACTTCATCGCGCCGTGGCACATGCAAGCAGAATCTCAGCATTCGACGTTAGAGCTGATAACGCAAGGACCGCCTCGTGTCCGTTCAATGACATACGACCCTCACCAGCGGCGAAGCCGAGGAGGCTCGCAGGCTGCGTCAACAGATGCGAATCAGCCGTCGATGCACTCACCCTCGTCGCCCTCCATGACGGCGCAGATCTCGGAACAACACTGATCGCCGTCGGTACAGGTGGCGCCGACGGGCAGGCAGGCCGTGGGCACACATTGGAGTTCGTCGCACTCCATACCATCGGGACAAGGCCCGCAGTCGAGAATATCACCGCAACCATTGGAGACCAGGCCGCATTCGGCGCCGTGGTCATCACAGCTCAGCGGTGAGCAGCCACAGATATTGGCCTCCCCGCCGCCGCCACAAAAGAGCGGCTCGGGACAGTCTCCGCAGTCCAGGGTGCCCCCGCAACCGTCGTCGACGGTGCCGCACTCCACGCCGTGGTCGTCACAGGTCAAAGGCTGACAATCACCACCGCAAATATTGGGTACGCCACCGCCGCCACAGGTTGTGCCCTCGGGACAATCCCCGCAGTCGATGGTCTCGCCGCAGCCGTCGTCGACGGTGCCGCATTCGGCACCGTGATCGTCGCAGGTCATGGGCGTGCAGCCACAGAGGTTGGGACTTCCACCGCCGCCACAGTCCATACCGTCCGGACAATCCCCGCAGTCGATGGTTCCGCCGCAACCATCGCTGACGGTGCCGCAATCGGCGCCATGATCGTCACAGCTCAATGGTTCGCATCCACCGCCGCAGATATTGGGCTCTCCACCGGCGCCGCAGGCCGTCCCCTCCGGGCAATCGCCGCAGTCGAGGGTTTCGCCGCAGCCATCGGCGATCATACCGCACTCGGCGCCCGCGTCGTCACAGGTCCGGGGGGTGCATTCCGGCGGCGGGGGCTCGCCGTCCTCACTGACGCAGGCCGCCAGATCGAAGAGCATATAGGCCAGAACTTTCTCCTGAGGGCTCAGCTCACTTCCTCCGCAATAATTGGGAAATACGGGGCCGGCTGCATTATTGACATTGGTGACATGAAAGGCGCTGTAGGCGACCTGTCCACATTGCTCACTCTCGTCGGCGAAGACAGGGGTCTGGAAGGTATATTGCTGAATGGAGTCGCGGTTGACGTGTCCCGGGGCACCGGCCTCGGTGTGGACCCACCGGGTAGCCAGGCCCTCATCGACGTCGACGACGTAGGTGCGGGGATCGGTGATCTCGATCTGGGGCTCGCCATTGGGACCGGCCGTGTCGTGGTCGGCGTCGACCAATTGGAGCCAATCCCAAAAGGTCGATCCGCCGGGAAAGGTATCATCGACGAAGGCCAGGCTCTGGTTTGCGAAATCCTCGCCGCCTCCCCAGATGGCAGTCTGCTCGAGCTCGTCGGTGTTGTGCAGCCAGTCGTAGGCATAATGGGAGGCAAAGAGGCGGCCGCCGCCATTGACGTAGTTGCGAATTCGCTCCAGATCGGCGTTGGAGCGATCTGAGGAGTGATCATTGGCCTCACAGTCCATGACCACCATATCGTAGCTGTCGAGAACGTCCTGATCGCTGTAAAGATGATGGGACAGGTTTTCGCGCATCAGGTCTCCACTACTTCCCGAACCACAGGAATCGGGATGGCGATCGGTGCACTTATTGATGTTGCATGTGCAGTCGCAAGTGAAGAAGAAACATGTGCACTCCACATTGCCGTCACAGATATCGCCCAGTTCCTGGTCGACTACGCCTCCGTTGGCCCGATATAGATGGATGCGTCCATCCTGACTGTGCCGAGTAAATTCGGACTCCTCGACCCCCAATTTGTGGAGTACGCATTCGATGGCGTCGACGGTCCCGGTGGAGACGGCGGTTAGGGGAATATTGTCGTGTTCGCTTCCCTCCTCTTGGGTACGGGGAAGGCGCGTTTGTTCATTGTCCAGGGCATGGGTCTCGCAGGCATCTTTGGCGGAGATGGTGACGACTCGTCGCCACTGTCCGATTTTGATCACCAGGGGAAAGTCGACTCCGGCCGGCACGTGGCGCAGCTCGAAGGTTCCGTCGTATTCGGTGATGGTCCCCACCAGAGGATCGCCGAGTTCTTCGTCTTCGCATTGGATGCACTGGGTGGCCGGTTCGATGGGAGGAAGGTCGTCGATGGGGACGTTGGGCACGTAGACCACGGCGTTAGGGATGGGAAGATCGCCGTTGGGGGCGGTGACGGTTCCGGTGAGAGTTGTGGCCTCGCCGGCGGCACAGATGGCCTGATCTTCGCAGAGTCCGTCGCAGCCATCCTGGGGCTCGGCGCCGCAGACGTTGGGAAGGCTTCCCCCACCGCAGATCTCGGGATCCTCACAGGTGCCACAATTGTCCGTGACACCGCCGCAGCCGTCGGAGACGGGGCCGCAATTTACATCGTCGTAATCGTCACAGGTCAGGGGCGTACAGGAGGGTTCGACGCACTCGCCGAGGAATGGTCCGGTGCCGCATACTTCGCCGCCGGGGCAGGGGCCGCAATCGACGGTGTCACCGCAGCCATCGGGATGCGGACCGCAGTCGCCGGGGCTGTGATCGTCGCAGTCCATAGGAGTGCACGCCAGATCCGTACATTCTCCGCGCTCATCGCCGGTGCCACAGACCTGTCCGCCGTCGCAGCCTCCACAATCGATGAATCCACCGCATCCGTCGGCAACGATACCGCATTCGGCATTGGCGTCGGTACAGGTGATGGGAGTACATCCCTGTTCTATACATTGGCCGCGGTCATCTCCGCTTCCGCAGACCTCGCCATCGGCGCAACTTCCGCAGTGGATCGAGCCCCCGCATCCATCGGGGATCGAGCCGCATTCAATGCCCTCGGCATCACAACTGGCGTCGGAAGTGCACTCGGTCTCCACACAAGTGCCCCGGCTCTCTTCGGTATCGCAGATCTCACCGGCGGCGCAGCCTCCGCAGTCGGTGGTTCCACCGCAGCCGTTGGGGGCGGTGCCGCATTCCACGCCTTGTTCCTCGCAGGTGACCGGGTCCGGGCATTCTGGGTCGAAATCCACATCTCCATCGAGTCCTCCGCCATCGTCGGGATCGTCACCGGCGTCGTCCGGAAGGTCTCCGGCGTCCGTCGGTTCTCCCGTATTGTCCGGTTCATCACCGGCGTCGTCAGTAGTACTCGGATCGGTATCCCCACCGGCATCGGGGCCGTCGATGGCATTGGGTTCACCGCTGCAATACCCACCTTCACACTCCTGGTCGCCGGGACAATCATCGTTGGACGTACATGATTGCTCCGCAGGGCTGACGGTATCAGCGCTGCAGTCGCATGCGGAAAAGAAAAAGGAGATGCCCAAAAACAACATGACAATGCGTAGATATCGACACCGGTCACTCATCAGATCCATATTGATTTTCTCCAATTCTAAAAAATGTCGATATCGCCGTCACGTAGGATTTTGTAATGGTAGTTCATGTTCTGCATGGATTCAAAGTATCAGCCATCAATGGTGCAGCGTGCGCGAACGACAATTTTATTGCAACATCTCGAAACCGAATTCCCGCAATTCACGGATGTCACGAACTGTTCAACCCTCAAATTGTATTTTGGACCCTCAAATAGACGGAGGTGGGTCGAGCTCGTGCGCGCGGGGTGGCTGGTCGATTGTGCTGGATTGCCTCCTGCTAACTCGCAGTTGAATCAAGACCTATTTGAAGCTACAAGGTAGTGGGAAAAACGAGGTTGGTTTATTGAGTCTTATCCCTATCCCCCTGGAGATTAGAGATGTTAAAACACGGTTTGATCACCTTCTGTACGATATTCGTTGTTATCGCGATGGTTGCCGGGTGTGGCGGTGAGTTTTCATCGCTCGATTCGCAACTGAAAGTCAGCGATATGAGTGATGATGAGGCCGCTACTTTTTGCGAAGAGGCTGAGGAGTATATGATCGATGAGCTCTCCGGTACCATGGAAGAGATGGCCTGCATTTTTATGGCCTCTTTTGGCTTTGGGTTCTCAACCATGGCAATGACGGCGAATATGGAGGGCGATATGGAGTTTGATATGGGTGGAGGAGGGGGCGCTGATATGTGCCAGGAGACCTACGATGCCTGCATGTCCGGTGAGTTTGACGATATGATGGAAGAAGATGGGGATGACGAGGCGGGGTTTGAGGATGAATGCCCATTCGAGGAGCAAGATCGTTCCGACTGTGATGCCACGGTCGAGCAAATTGGGGACTGCCTAGACGAGGGCATCGAGGAAATCGAAGATATGGTCAGTGCTTTTTCCTGCAGTAATCCGGAGGCAATGTATGAGCAGGAGGACGAGGGACTCGGGCCGGCCTGTGAAGCGGTCGAAGAAGTGTGCCCCGGTTACCTCGATCACGGCAGTGCTATGTAGACCGATGATGTGATTTTCGATCGCACTCAACGATGGAGTGCAACGGCCCGGTGGGTTTCGCCCGCCGGGCCGTTTTTCTTTTCTTGCACCTGTCAGCCCTGGTTCGCCGTCCTCAACAACCGCAGTCGTAGAAGTCGACCTCGATCTCGTCGACGACGCGATGGACGGCGCCGACGCGTTCGATGAGTAGGTTCGACGTTCCCCATCGGTGGTCGGCGCCGACGATGATTGGGGCGCCGGTTGAGTCGACGTCGACTAGTGCCCGTGGATGCATCTCGATTGTCGAGCCCCCCATTCGAATCGTTTGTGGATTGTCCCCTCCACCTCGGATCTCGAAGAGTTCCCACATCGCTGCGTCGAACCCCCCGCAGCCTCCGCCGGCACTGGCAGTGGCGACGACGTAGGTGCGGTCTGATTTGTCGCCTCGAAAAGCTCGAATTTGACGTGAGGGATGGGCGGCATCGCGATATTTAGTCCACAAAGGGATCTCTTTTTCGTCAGCGTCGCCGACGGGATGATCGTGAAATTCGACAAAGCGCTGCTGGATTGCTTCGTAGCGATCCAGATGTTGGAAAGCCTGCCACACCGCGTCTTTTTCGGTGTCGCTCAATTGCACCGGGCGAAGGGGCGACGCTTCGGAGTCAGTGGGGCGGGCCCAAGCCGGGTCTTCTTTTGTTTCACATCGGTCGCCGTCGATGGTCTCCACCTCGGCGACCAGGCTTTTTTGGGTACTCAACTCCCATAACTGCGCGCCGATCTCGCGATCTTGCGCCGGCTCTTGGAGAGGTCCCTCGGCGGTGGGATGCCCCCGCCAGGCGGTGACCTGGCCAAAATGTGGGACCACCCGTGCCAGTCCGTACAGACCGGTCACGCGAGCATCACATTGCTCGCCGTCGCCATCGAATAGCTCCACGCGGCGCCCGTGCCAGGCGGAGAATCTCTCCGGGATATTCTTTTCGATGGCGGTGGCTTTTGCGGCGGAGTAGTTGAGAAATTCCACCGAGTCGTCGAGCCATTCGGGTTTTGCCGAAGCATCGAGCACTAAGAAGTGTCGTTGCCGGCCGTCGACGTATTCGCTGATCACCTGGGTCATCGCATCGGGTGTCGGGGCATCTCCGACTGTATCCACCTCATAGGTCGCGACGTCCAGAACCTCCTCGAATAATATCTCGAGTCCCTCTCCCTCATCGACGAGTACCCATTCGATCATCCGTTCGGTACGGCGATCATCGCTCCACTCCTCTATCGCCAGATAGACGACAGCAGCTTCTTCGGTCACGATGATGTCCAACTCGTCCAGGGCCACGACCCGAGATTGGTCGAAGGCTTTTTTGCGCTCGTTGAGCCACTCTGTGCGCTCCAATACATCGGGATGGATGGCCGGATCGTCGAGCCCCTGAAATGATTCGGCATATAGGGCGGCAAAGGCACCGTAGTCGCCGCGGTTTTGAGCGGATTTCCAGTGCGTGACCAGATCTCGAATATCCTCCCCGGCGAACGCCGGCTTTGATTCTTCCACGTCGATCGGGGGAGTCTGATACCACTGAATCGTCTCCTCCGGCTGGGATTGCGCAATCAATTCCTCCTCATCGTGTGGGAAGAGGAGTCCGTTTCGATCACAGGCGGTGAGAAAGCCCAGGGCGGCGATGGTCGCCGCCGCGGTCAGTACTGTGGTGAATTTGGCTGTGGCGAGGGGTTTCGGGTTGGAAATTTGCATCATCACTCCGTTCATTGAATTTGCGTCCACATTCGATAATTGCCGGCGAAAATCGGTTACAGGGGCTCTCTTCGCCAGGGTGAAACCAAATGTAGAGGCCCGAGATGGCCCAGTGATGGCGAGTTGTTGACAAAATATCGGCGAAGTTGTGCAGAAATTGTGCAATGGGATTGATTCCAAGAGCTCATGGTCCACCATCAAGGCCAACTTGATGAGATGCCAATCTTTTTCAAATGGACGTATCGCCGCCGGGCGCCCATGCTTTGAGAGGAAATTAGCCAGTGCACCGTGAATGGAGGAAAGTGATGGATGATCGCAGTTCGAGAAGGGATTTTTTGAGATGGATCGGTGCTTCCTCGGGAGCACTCTTGCTGTCGAATTTCGCCTGCAATGGAAGTGCCCAAAACCCGGACACCGACGCCGGTAGGGATGCCGGCAATGAAGATGTCGGTGCAGGTGATATTGGCAGCTCAGATGGGGGCACAACTGCGGATGTTGCCGAACTCGGTGGAACGGATGTGGGCGGGACGGACGTCGGTGGAACGGATGTCGCAGAACCGGCCTGTGAGGCCACGGGCTCCGATATTCTCGGACCCTTTCACGAGGAGGGGGCTCCCCATCGAACCGTGCTGGCCACCGAAGATGAGCGAGGAGAACGACTCGTCATCGAGGGAACGGTCTATGAATCGGATTGCACTACGCCGGTGGGCGAGGCGTTATTGGACGTGTGGCAAGCCGACGCCGATGGTGAGTATCACGGTGGGAGCGATGACCAATATCGACTGCGCGGACAGATGAGGACCGATAGCGACGGGCGCTATCGCTTCGAGACCATTCGTCCCGGCAATTATCCGCTGGGAGCGACGATGCGTCCCGCCCATATCCATTTCACGGTCACCAAGCCCGGATTCGAGCCGCTGACGACGCAATTGTATTTTGCCGGTGATCCCCATCTGGCGCCCGACGATCCCTGCGGCAGTTGCAACTCCGGAGATCCGACGTTGATCATTGAACTCGACGACGACCCTGAGGGAGAGGGACTTTTCGGCACCTTCGATATCGTCGTCGAGTCCGCGTAGTGGTGCTTATTGCCGGTGGTAGACCCGGTTGTAGTCGACGACTTTGGGGAGGGCGTCCATGTCGATCTTGCTCTGGATCATCAGGGTGTCACCGTTGGAGCGCAGCCGGTAGGTGGTCCGATATTCGCCGTCCTCGAAATCCCGATGGACTTCGATGGCGTCTCCCTTGATGCGAGCCGTGACTCGCTCCGGCTCGTCGTCCTTGTTGGTATATCCCACGGTTTCACCGTTTAGGGGCGCCGTAAGGGCCGGCTCGGCGCCTTGGCGGATGGTGATCTCGTCGGCGCTGACGTCGAGGCGAATCTGGGCTGCCGGATTGTCTTCAGCGCGCACGGCCCGACGAGCAAACCCACGCCTGAGTCGGCTCATTGCGTCGATGGCCGGGGTAAAGGCCTCCATCATGTCGTCGCTGTTCTCCTCATCAAATTCGTAGGTGCCAGCCAATGCCGTCGTATCGGCAAATGCCGTTCCGGGCAGGGCGAAGGCAAAGGCGGCAAATACGGCGAGCAAAACAGACCATCGTGCAAAATTCATTTCGGGCTCCTGAGAAAGTACAGGGTGATTAAAATATCTCAATAAAGGTCACTTCGGTGCCGACTTCGGCGTGGGTGAGGCAACAAAGTCTGTCGAATGTACGTCGCCTATTGTGAGTTGTTTTGTAGATCAATGTCAAAGATTGCATGAATCGTCAGCAACCAGGGGGGTGTCTCTATCCTTTCGCCACTTATTGAATCGACGGGGTATATTCGTCGGCTATTCGATAAAAGCTGAACACCCTCTGCGTTGCCGTCCATCAAGCCGCCATGGTCACCTCCTGAGTGGTGTTTTCGAGGTGGATGGTTTGAGCGGGAATCGCGACATCGATATCTCGATCGCGCAATGTTGCCAGGAGCTTGGACAAAAAGGCCTGGCGGATGTCCATATGGATGCTGAAGTCGGAACTGAGGACGGCGTACACGACCTCGAATCGAAGTGATGATGCGCCGAAATCATGTAGGTGCGCCCGATCAAAATCCGCCGGCAGTCCAGCTTCGACGAGATCCTCGAACACCTGTTCCACAAGGGTGGGAATGGCATCGATATCGTCGCCCGCCGTCTTATACGACACACCGAATTCGAGGACGACACGCCGGTTTTTCATCCGTTTAAAATTGCGGATCCGGCTCTGCAGTAGGTCTTCGTTCGAGAAGATGACCTGCTCCCCGTTGAGGCTACGTAGGCGGGTCGTCTTGATACCGATATGCTCGATGGTACCCGCGATATCGCCGACGACGATGAAATCGCTCTTCAAAAATGGTTTGTCGACGATGATCGAGAAGAATGCAAAGAGGTCTCCCAAGATCTTCTGTGCGGCTAAAGCAATGGCGATACCGCCAATGCCGAGACTGGCGATCAAAGCCGTAATATCAAAGCCCAGGTTGGCGAGCACCAGCAAGGCGACGATGGACCAGATCACCAACCCGATGAGAAAATTGATCGCCGATAGAGCGGTCAATTGAGCGGGATCGTCTTCTACCTCCGTCTTCAAACGCTCCAGCACCACCGAGGCCCCCGCCGATATCCAGATGCCGAGTTGGATGATGACGAAGACCTGAACCACGGCCTGTCCCTTGAGGGCATACGGCGGGGAGACATCAAAGACCGTCAGGGCGACGAAGAGCCCCACGGCGAGATACAAAAATAATTTCGATCGGCCAAACATCGCCTCGATATAATTGAGCCATTCGATGTCCTCGTGTTCCTCGGACAGCGCGACGAGGCGCTCGAGAACAAAACGCTTGATAGAACTGAGGACTAATGTCGTCAGCAGGACGAATAAAATGATCATCGACCACCGAACCACGGAAAAGCCGAAGAGTTCATAACTGAGTAGAAGGTCAATATTCATGGTGGACCGATTGGCTAAGACAAAGGTGTGAATGTGAAATGGCGTGGCGCCATTTTCAAAGCACGGCGGTGAAAGTCAAACAACAGTGCGCCCTGGCAGGTGGTGAATCGATGAGAGGCGGGCTCACGGGGCATCAGGGGACAGCAGCACCGGCGACAAGTCGTGGGGACAACTTCGGTGGGATTGCCCGTCAGGTATAGGTGACCGCCGCCGCCTCTTTTTGATCGCTGCCCGCTGTTTTTAGGGTTTGTTCCAGATCGACAGGCAATTGCACGGTAAAGGTGGTCCCCTCGTCGATCGTCGATTCGGCGTGGATCGATCCTTTCAACATGGCGCAATAGTGTTTTGTGATCGCCAACCCCAGACCGGTGCCGCCGAATTTTCGAGTCGTCGATTTCTCGGCTTGTTGAAATGCGTTGAAGATCCGGTCGAGTTGCTCCTCGGTCATTCCCGTACCGGTATCAGTTACGGAGAATTCCATCAGCGATGTGTCGCTTCGGGGTTGGACACGCAGGGTGACATGGCCCTGAGAGGTGAATTTGCAGGCGTTGCTGAGCAGATTGAATAGGATCTGCCGAATTTTGGTGACGTCGGAGCGCATTTCGGCGACGTCGCCGACGAACTCGATGGTCAGTTGGTTGTTGTTTTTTCTTGCCAGTGGCTCTGCTGTGGACTCGATATCGGCGAGCATCTCTGAGAGCGAAATATCGGTGATATCCAATTCGACTTTGCCGGCCTCGATCTTCGATAGGTCGAGGATGTCGTTGATCAGCGACAACAGGTGTCTTCCCGCGGTCAAGATGCGCTCAACGTCACTGGCGTAGATCTGGTCGTCTCGGTCGGTCATCTCCTCGATGAGGAATTCAGAATACCCGATGACTGCATTTAGCGGTGTGCGCAATTCATGGCTCATATTGGCCAAAAACGCACTCTTGCTGTGGTTGGCGCGAATGGCCTCATCGCGTGCTTCTTCGAGTTCATTATTGAGACGTCGAAGTTTTTGCTCCGCCTGTTTGCGATCTGTAATGTCGCGGCATAATGCCAAAATGACTTTGCGACCATCGACCATAAATGCGCCGACGCGGGTCTCCACCGGGTAGGTCTCACCGTCCTTGCGACGATGGGTGCCCTCGACGGTATAGACTTCGTCGACCGTCATATCGTCCCAGATGGCTCCCGGCTCGAGATCCATCTCAAAATCGGCGACCCCCATCGACAACAATTCGTCATGGGTATAGCCGAGCATCTGGCATGCCGCCTGATTGGCGTCGATGATATTGCCCCGCGTGTCGTGGATGAAGAATCCGTCTACGGCGTGGCGAATCATATTGTCGAAATTGCGATCCAGAATCAGCATTCCACCATCGTCAGCGCCGAGTTTTTCGTCGATACCATCGAGAAACTGGCGCCACTGTTCGGCCGACGGTGCTTCATCGACGCAGAGGCCGGCTTCGCGAAGGTGTTTCGCCAAAATGGGGTGATATATTCGCTTATCGCTCATAAATATACTGGCTCAAAGGGAGAGAGAGATGCTTGTCAAGACGCAGCGGTGACAGTCAATCCACAGGAATGGCTTCAATGATCTCTGCTTCGGCGCAGGAGCCATCGAGCAGATGGGCGGTGTCTTCATCGGCTCGGCAACTGCCGTCGTATTCGTCGTCATCGATGTCGGCGAATTCCTCCATTTGGTGGAGTCGAAAGCCATCGGTGGTGACCTCGAGTTGGGTGCGGAGCCATCCAAAGTGACACGTTCCGTTACCGTCCCATCGCGCACCCGTGATGTCGAGTATGATCCCTTCCTCATAGTCGAAGTTGTCTTCCAATTCCAAGAACTGAATTTGACGTTCTGGGTCACAATCGTCGGCCGATGCCGAATCGCATTCAATGAGCTGGTAGCGGTGAAAATAAAAGCCGCCGGAATCAGTGATGCTGCCGTCCATCATGACGTATTCGTGCGGCTCCGGGAGTTCTTCACCATTGTCGCCGCACCCTCCTTCTTCGTAGGTATGGGATGTCACGGTGTAGACGCCGTGCAGTGGCGGCCGCTCTTCATCTGCATCAGTATTTCCCCCATTACCTCCGTTTCCCCCGTTACCTCCGTTTCCCCCGTCTCCCTCATTTTCCCCGTTGGTCGTGTCGGCGTTGGCCTGGGCATCGTTGTCCGAGTCGTCATCGTCGCCGCATCCTATGGAAACCAGGCATATCGCGGCGCAGACGACGACCAATTTTGTGATATGTCGATTCATTTTGAGCTCTCTTATAGAAAAAGGTGAATACCTGTTAGAGGGCACTCGGATGCCCTCTTGTTAGTTCGTTCCCATCCGGAAAACCCGGAATTTCGCAATGACCGGCTGAAATCGCGATCTGACGATCCGCTCAACACTTGGAATAACCTCCGGATATGCCTTCGGTTTCGCGAAATCGTCATCTCAACGATTTCATCTCGGCCCTGCTCAGATTCGGATTTTCCGGATGAGAACTAGTTCGTTCCCATCCGGAAACCCCGGAATTTCGCAATGACCGGCTGAAATCGCGATCTGACTATCCGCGCAACACTTGGAATAACCTCCGGATATGCCTGCGGTTTCGCGAAATCGTCATCTCAACGATTTCATCGCGGCCCTGCTCAGATTCGGAATTTCCGGATGAGAACAAGTTCATCCCGAACAATCGCGTATCAATGAACGACGTTGCAGAACATCATAAACACCAGCGCCAATGGAGGTGAATAAAACTGTCTCCCTCCACAATCCACGTCTTTTCTTGTCACTACGGTCGTCGGCGTCTCGTACTGCATGGCAGCCGATGCTTCGCTTTTTTTCCTGTCTGCGCGATAACGCCACGTGAATACGACGAGATGAAATCAATTCACAGCGCACCAGAATTATCAAAACAATTGTGCCGGGGCAATTTCTTGAACCACCAATCCTGGACCGAGAGAGCCGATGCTTGACCTGTGGTGATTCGGTGCTCATGGTCACAGCGCACCATACCAACAAAAGGGAGAGATATGAGCGGCGAGGTTGAGCGCAGTGGCACTGCGGAGTTTATCTATGGCACGGCGTGGAAGGAGGAGCAGACCGAGGCCCTGACGGCGATGGCCCTGAAGAGCGGATTCCGAGGTGTCGATACCGCGAATCAGCGCAAACACTATGTGGAAGAGGCCGTGGGAAATGCCTTGTCGGCGGCCATCGATGATGGACTCGTAAAGCGGGAGGAAGTCTTTTTACAGACGAAATTCACCTACCTTGCCGGCCAAGACGACAGGCTTCCCTACGACCGGGATGCTCCGGTTGCACGACAGGTCGAGCAGTCATTTTCCAGCTCGCTACAGCACTTACAGACCGAGTATGTCGATGCCTACCTTCTTCACGGTCCGTCGACGCGAGTTGGGCTGGCCGAAACGGATCGCCAGGTGTGGGAGAAGATGCAGCAGCTCTTGGGCTCGCAAAAGGTGGGCGCCATCGGGATCAGCAATGTGACGGCCCAGCAACTCGAAATACTTCTCGATTGGGCGGAGGTGGCGCCGGCGTATGTTCAAAACCGGTGTTTTGCCCGGAGCGGATGGGACCGGGCGGTGCGCCGGATCTGCACCGCCAATGGCATCGACTATCAGGGGTTTTCGCTATTGACGGCCAATATTCGGGAGCTCAATTCGCCGGCGGTCCAAGAGATCGCCACTCGACACGAACGAACGATACCGCAGGTCGTTTTTCGCTTTGCGATGCAGCTCGGCATGATCCCCTTGACCGGAACGACGAGTCGGGAACATATGCGGCAAGATCTGGCCTGTGTCGAGTTTTCTCTCGATGAGGCCGAGATGGAAACCATGGAGCGTATCGCGGCCGGGTAATGGTTCAAGGTCTGGATATAATGACCTTGCATCGCGGGGGTGGCACCGTATCCGGTTTGGAGATCAAAACAAAATCAAGGAGGCAGCAATGCAGGAAAATGTGGGATCCAAGGATCGATTGGCGCGAAGTATCGTCGGGCCGGCATTGATGGCCATGGGATATATCCGGTGGGGAGGAGACCGCGGCGAAGTCGGTGGGCTGACGGCGATTGTCGCGGGAACGATGCTCGTCGAAAGTGCCGTGACTCGAGTTTGTCCGCTCAATGCTCTCTTCGGACTCGATACGAGAGAACCGGAGTTGGTACAGCGGGATTTACAAGCCGTGGTCTCGCGTTATGGTACGGAGTCGATTTCGGCGGAGCGGTTGGGGCTGCGCGCTGCTAGTTCGGCCCAATGAGTCTGAACAACAGGAGCGAATCAATCATGGAGTATTGCCAATGTCATTGACGGGACTCGTAAAGGGAACTGGTCCGAGCGGATTTGGTTGGTCGACGACGGCGGAGCAGGTCGTCGACGGTCTCGATCTATCGGATCGAACAATATTATTGACTGGATGCAACTCCGGCATCGGGTTGGAGACGATGAGAGTCCTCGTGGCACGTGGGGCGACCGTCTTGGCAGCGGCTCGCAGCCGTGAAAAAGCGATCGCCGCGGGCGAAGAGGTGGGCGGAGATACGATCCCTGTGGTGTGTGATTTGGCCGAACCGGAGTCCATCCGGCGGTGTGTCGAAGACATTCAAGAAAAGGACCACAGGATCGATGCGCTGATCGCCAACGCCGGGATCATGGCACTTCCGAAATTGGAGACGATCTGCGGAGTGGAGAAGCAACTCTTCGTCAATCACGTCGGCCATTTTTTGTTGATCACCGGGCTCTTGGAGCAATTGACCGATGATGGTCGGGTCGTCATGGTCAGCAGCGGCGCACATAAGGCGGCGCCCCGCGAGGGGATCGAATTCGATAACCTTTCCGGTGAGAAGCGATATGGAGGTTGGAGGGCCTATGGTCAGTCCAAGCTCGCCAATCTCTTATTTGCCCGGGAATTGGGGCGTCGATTTGAGGAGGGCGATTCCAATCGAAAGGCAAATGCCATTCATCCGGGTCCGATCGACACCAATCTGACCCGGCATATGAACGTCTTGGCTCGGGGGGCGTGGACCGTGATGGGGCCGCTGTTTTTGAAGTCGATTCCCGAGGGGGCGGCGACTCAGGTTTGGGCCGCCGTTCATCCCGATACGGCGGATTATAACGGCGAGTATATGGCCGATTGCAATATCGCCAAGTCGAGCGCCGAGGGCGCTGATTCGGAGTTGGCCGAGAAGCTGTGGCAGGAGACGGAGAAGATCGTGGAGTCACTGGATGCTACGGGCTCTTCTCATGTCGCTGTGCAGGGCACGGCGAAGTCTGCATCGTGATGGAATGGAGAGTCGATCATGAGATTGTCATCGACGGGGGAGATTAAATCTTTCGCTCGATCCCGATTTTATCATTGGCAGGGGGCCGCTTTTTCGATCTGGATGCTCAACTCTTGTTCTATGCTTGCGCGCACAGAGCCAGTGCGACTACAAAATAGGAACTCCAATTGTTGCTGGTGAGCGGTGGGTAACCGTGTGTTTTGACTCAAGAGGTGATGTGTGAACCAGATCCGCAATCAATCCGATTTGGACCGTCTATTTCAGTCTGTGCGCCTGATGTCCGTGATTGTCGGTTGGGCTTCGCAGGGGCTATTTGAGGCGATGATGGAGGCTGAATCGATGGCGCTCCAGGAGCTTCCGGGTGACGATCGAGCCCTCCGCGTAACGGCTCGGATCCTCGCCAATGCCGGGCTACTGGTGCGGCGCGGAGACGAATGGGCGCTCAGCCCATCGGGAGCCAATCTCTATGATGAGGGACTCCTCAGCGACGACCATTCACTCTCGGTGTTTCAGGATTTGACGCAGATAAGTGATCTACTGACTGACGGGGGACCGGTAAGGGATGAGGACGGCGAAAAGCAGAGCTCCAGGATCGGGGTATACCCCGACGATCCGGAGCGTAGTCGGGAATTTCTAAAAGTACTTCATCGCCGAAGTGAATCCAGCGCGAAAGAGACGGCGCGGTGGATCGATAAAATCGTGGGGCCAAATAGCCGGGTACTCGACCTCGGCGGAGGTCACGGACGCTACGGCTACGAACTCGTCGAACTGGGTCACCAGGCGACGGTCTTTGACTTTCCATTGGGGGTCGAAGTGGCTCGAGAACTCCACGGAGATACCCTGGAGTGTATCGAGGGAGACTTTTTGGTCGACGACCTCGGTGGGCCCTACGACGTCGTATTGGCCAGCAATATCATTCACGGGTTATCCGAGAAGGAGAATCAAACGCTCGTTGTCCGGATCGCAGACGCGCTCGCTCCGGGAGGACTGCTGGTCATCAAGGATATGTTTCTCGATGAATTCGGTCTGTGGCCCCCGGGAGCGGTGTATTTTAGCATGTTGATGCTCATGTATACCGACGAGGGTGATTGTTATTCCTTGGATACCGCCCAGGAGTGGTTCCGACGCGCCGGCCTCGATGTGTTGGACCCAGTCGTATTCGACGGATTTGCCCTTGTTATAGGGCAAAAGTAGCGGACTCGGACCATCTATTCATTTTCAGCGTCGGGAAAGACGGCGAGATCTTCGATGACCGTCCCGTCTTTGAGATGTCGGCGCAGGGCCAGGACACTCTCCACGGCGACCCAGACGGCGAGGACGAGCAGTACGGAGCCCACGGTGGCCAACAGCCAACTCGAATCGTCGATAAACCCCAGCGTATTGGTGGTCATGGCGGTGATGGTGGTACCGAACATCGCAATCGCCGGGATTCCGGCGACGTACCAGGGTTTGTCGCGCATCAGCAGATACAGGGTGATCGCCATCAGTGCCAGGGAGGCCATCAACTGATTCGTCGTACCGAATAGGGCCCACAGGGCGAGCCCCGCCGATTCGCCGTCCACCTCGTAGAAGGCGAAAAAACCGATGGCACCGACGGCGATAAGACTCGATAAAAAGCGGTTTTGTAATATCTCGACCCCCAGGGTTTCGGAGATCTCCTCTACATTGTAGCGCAGCAATCGGGTGGCGCTATCCAGCGATGTCAGGGCATAGCTTACGACGATGAGGCTGATAAACGTTCCGCCCAGATGGCGGTCCAATCCCAGTGCCTCCAAAAAGGTGGTACATCCGTCGATGAAAAGAGCAACTGTGACCCCCAATTCCTGCACGCCGCTCCAGTGGGCGTAGGTCTCATTCCATTCCCCGACGGTGAGCAGGCCAGCCGTGGTGGCGAGCACTGCGATCAACCCCAGCAGTGATTCGCCGATCATACCCCCGTAGCCGATGGGACGGGCGTCGGTCTCGTTGTCGAGTTGTTTGGCCGTGGTGCCGCTGGCCACCAGACTGTGAAATCCACTGGCGGCCCCACAGGCGATGATAATGAAGACGAAGGGGAACATATTCGGCGCCCCTTCGGGCTCCAATTGCACGGCTGGGGCCACGAAGTCCGGTTGTAAGACGAAGACCCCCAGATAAAGAGTACCCAGCCCGAGATATAGCAGCAGGCAGTTGAGAAAGTCCCGGGGCTGTAGCAGCGTCCACACCGGGAGTACGCAGGCCACCAGGGCGTAGCCCAATAAGATCATACTCCAGCCGTCGACGCCGGGCGCGATGCTGGGATCGGCGATCCGCAAAAACTCGATCACCGGATCCAGTGACGCCAGATACGTCAGTACCAATAGTAGCGCAAAGCCAATCGGCGTAAGTATCTTCCAGGAGATTCCTTTTTTATATCCCAGAAAGCCAATGGCGGCGGCGATGAGCATCAAGCCGAACGACGGAAATGCGGCGTTTGGATAGCGAATGCTGTCCTGTGCAGCCTCTGTCGGCGGGCTCAATAAAAAAGCGATGACAAAGACGAAAACCCCCATCGCCAGGGCCACCAAAAAGAAGATGATGATGTGAAATAAGGTCTTTGCGCGCCGCCCGATGATGCCTTCGGCGACCTTTCCGATCGACATTCCCCGTGCCCGGATGCTCAATACCAACGAGCCCATATCGTGTACACAGCCGACGAAAAGAGCTCCCAGGACGACCCAGGCCATGGCGGGAAACCATCCCCAGATGACGGCCACCGCCGGACCGAGCATCGGCGCCAGGCCGGCGATGGAGGCGTAGTGATGTCCGAAGAGAACGGCGGGGCGGGTCGGCACGTAGTCGACACCGTCGCGCTGTTCATGAGCGGGGGTCGCGACATCGTCACGCAGTTCAAAGACCCGTCTGGCGAGGTACCGGCTATAAAAGAGATACCCCGCGGCATAGACCGCAAAAGCGATTGCCGTAGCGACGGCAGCATTCATCGCTCATCCTCCGGTCAGACGACTGTCACCATACGGGGTCGCTGTCGTCTGGTCCGGAGCCGAGATCGCCGTCCATATCGTATCGCGGTGGAGCCCCAGACGCCGGGGCGTTGCCCGCTGACCCTCCTAGGTCGGGAAACATATCACCAGTCTGGATCTGGTCCTTTTGTTGGCGCAGGTCGTGGTAGACGATCGTCGTCAATGTGGCCTGCAGAGGCATCACCAGAGCGTCCGTCAGATGGCTGAAGAGCGAAGCCAAAATGATGCTGGCCGCAGAAAGGTCTCCCTCGGCCGCCAGTTCTGCCGGCGCTTCACCGATTCCGAATCCGAATATCACAGTCGTGAATCCAATCGTGATTGCCAGCACAAAAATGACAATGAAAAAATAGAAGAGGTAGATAAAAAAGATCTGAAGTCGATTGCCCTTGGTCAACTCGTTACTGCGCGAGAAGGCGTCGAAGATCCCCTTATCCTCGACCACGATGACCGGAATGACCGCAACCAAGATGAGCGCTAGATAGATGCCCGGGATGATGCAGGCCAAGAACCCGAGTCCCAGGATGATGGAAATCAGTATGGCGGCACCGATAATCGAGAGTAGCTTGGATTTGACGCTCGTGATGGACTCCATAATGGTCCCTGATTCACCTTTTAGGGACTGAAAGACCGTCAACACCACGACGCCAGTCAATAGATAGCCGGCTACGGAACGGAGGATTCCACCCAGCCCACCGAGAATGTTCCCGAGACCACCTTCGGCACCAGCCCCGGAAAACACGGGCATCAGTTCCAGTGGGAGAATGGGAAGTGTCAAAACGAGGGCGAGTACGAGAAACCCGAAAAAATGGTCAAACCAGGTTGAAAACGCTCGCGAGAGTACGTTGCCGACGCGCAGTTTTTCGTTCATTTTGGCCTCACGGAAGTTCAAAAACCATTCGACTCAGGGGGTATTACCGACGAGTCTACAGGGAAAAATGTGAAAGTAGCGCGATGATTGTACGACGAGGCAGGGCACCCCGGTCAAGGACCGCATTGCTCCGGGATCCTGCAACATCGCTTCGAGGACGGGAGCGAGGAGTTTCGCGTCTTCGTCTGGTTTTGATAACTTGGGGTGAAGCCCGGACGGGGAAAAGTTTTTCGGAGTTTTTATGGCGGACTCAAATGCGAACAGAATGCGGTGGTGCTTTCGCCTGGTAATGGTCATGGCGTTTTCGATGTCGCTGGTGCTATTGGCCTGCTCATCGGAGCCGGCTTCCACGGCCGGCGGCGCGCAGGGGGGGCCGGACGACAGCGATACGATGGATGTCGGTGTGAGCGAGGATGCCGGACCATCGCAAGGCGATACGGAGGACGCCGTACCTCTCGATATTGGTCGGTCCGATGTCGAGCCCGAAGACGCTCAGTCAGAGCAGTTCGGTGATGTCGATGCCGATCCCGATCTCGACGAGCAGCCAGATACCGAGACGTCCGACACATCAAGCGAATTGCCAGATACGGAGGATGAGCCGGCGTGTCCCGGTGAAACCGAGGAGGAGTGTGGAGGTCAATGTGTCGATCTGAGCACCGATTCCGATCACTGCGGAAGTTGTGGGCACGAATGCGGATCCGATGAACACTGCTTGGACGCAACCTGCGAGCAATTAAGTGGATGTTTGGTCGATGGCTGTGTTGGTTTCAATTACTGCGACCCCCAGGATGGAGAGTGCAAACAGGGATGCGCCGACGACGACCAATGTTCCGATACGGCCAACGCCACCGGAGTCTGCCGAGACCATGAATGTGTGTACGAATGCAACCCCGGGGCCCGTCTATGTGGTACGGGTTGCGTGGCCTGTCCCACCGGGGAGGGAATTGAATTGACGAGCTGTGATGGTGGTGAGTGCGTCATTCATAGTTGTCTGGAGGGCTTTGCACTTTGCGGCGGAGAGTGCGCCGAGTGTCCCTCCGATGCCGCGACGACGAGCTGTGATGGGAATCAATGTGTAGACGACGATTCGTGACAACTCTCATTGCCCGCTTGCGATGGAACAGGCTCCCAAGGGGAGTTCGCTGCTTGTTGGTGAGCCTCGGGCTCTGTGCCCTCACCGCGGGATGTGGTGACGGTGACGAAGAACAGGACGCTCGGCTCGACGACCTATGGGCAAATGAAGATGACTCAGAGGCCAATGATTGGGTCGTCGAGGGGATGAGCTGCGATGGGGAGGACGTGGTTCGGCTGGTAGAGGTCGTCGACGAGGATTCAGGTCCAGTAGCCCGCTATATTCGCGGTGATGAATGTATCGACGCCGGTGATTTGTTCTGGAATTCCATGCCCCAAAAGGAGGGTGATTCGGTGCAGATATTGATGGAATCCGAATCGCAGCGGCGCGTGGCACATCGGGTCGAAGGAATCGAAGAATATGGGCTTCGCCTCATTGGAAGTGACGACGGCGATGAGTTGGAGATGCGACAGGTGTATCGACCGACGGGCCCCACACCGATTCCGGAGCTTTCGGATTTCGATCTGGCGGGCACGTGGTGGATGGAGGGATATCTGTGCATCGAGGAGTTGGTTCCCCAGTTGGTCCGAATCATTCATCCCCCCGGTTCGCTTCATATGACGAAGATCCGAGGTGATGCGTGCATCGGCGATGGCGCAAATTTTTTGGACGCTCAGCTATCGGGAACCTCTGTTTCCGGAGAAGCCCACCTCGAGGAGCCATCGGAGTTTGGATTCGACGATGACGAACATCCGATTTTGGAGGTGAGCGGAACGGTGCGTACCGAGCATTTTATCGGCCTGGCCATCGATGGACAGGCCGTGAGTCTGCGCCGGGTGATGACAGGATCTGCGAGATAGAATAAGGGATGCTCTCTATCTAAACGGTCCCTCGATATCGGAGGTGATCCAGCCGCCGTAAAAGGGACGGGGCTCGGGGCGAGCGTGCTCGCCGCCGACCAGGCATTCATCGACGCGACCGGGATAAAAAGCCACGAAATTCTGGATGCTCTCGAACCCCCGATTCGGCTCCCGGTAGTACCACGCGACCTCGGCGACGCGCTCCTCTCCCACGCAAAGATCAAAATAATTGGCCACTCCCTTCCACTCGCAAAACGTCGTGCGGTCGACGGGCTCCAAGAGCTCCATGCGCACATCTTCGGGGGGGATGTAGATCGAGGGCGGGTGCCCGGTCTCACAGACCCGCAGCGCCCGGTGGGTGTCGGCGATCGATGTGCCCCCGTGAATGACCTGAATATGCTGTTTTGCGGGGAGTACGATCGGGGGGCGTGGATACTCCCAGATCGACTCTCGACCTGAATCGTGACCGGTTCTCATGATATCTCCCGCGCCGGGGGCTCTCGCTGATCGACCACTGGCTCCTACTGCTCTTCACAAGATAAGAACGGCAGCGGCGATGGCGAAATGCGACGGGAGATGATCAGCGCCAGGAGATATTGTCGACTGTGACGTCCCCCTCTGCGTCATTTTCGATCAGCAAGTCAAAGGGGCCGTCGATGTCCTCGATATCGTCGATTGCGATAATATAGACCGTGGAATCGCTTTCCTGTTCATCGCCGAAGATCTCGCTGGATTCCTCGATGGGCGGGACGTCGTCTGACGGGGTGATGGTTACTTTGATCTGGCGCGGACTGTCGTTTTCTCCGGCCTTTCGAAATTGAAGTGAGAAGGACTCGATGCCGCCATCGATCCCTTCGGATTGGACGTCGCCGGCCATTTCTATCCTGGCACCTTCTCCATCGATGGGCGCGTCAATTTCAGCACTTCTCACGCGGGTATAACTCCACGTTCGACCGTCCTGTCCCTGAAATTCACCATTGTCGGCGGTGTCGGGGAAGTCCGCCAATTCGAAATCTTCATAGGTGGACGCCGCCTCCCAGGCACCTCGAGAGCATTTGGCTCCCGATGGACGCGGTCCGCGGCGCTGGTCGGAGCGCACCAGGGCGCCGTCGTAGTCAACGCATGTTCGTGCCTCATCTTCGGTAATCTCTAATGGGATATCGAGGTGGCCGTCGTTTCCCTCGTTGAGGGCATGGGTCTCCGTAAAACCACCGTTATTATCGAGATTTGCCCAGTTCGTGGTGGCCGGGACCTTATCCGTGGAAACGTTGTCGAAATGGTCTCCGTCATCTTCGTCAATGGCGTTATATCCTCCGGATTGGACCGGATCTCCTCCTGTCAGGGGATCCAACAGGCCGGGATTCACTTCGATGGCATTCCCATCACCGTTATCACTCAAATACGAACTACGAACGGTGACGCTGACCTCGGAATT
>SKPJ01000365.1 GCA_007119595.1 Myxococcales bacterium | reverse complement strand
CGTCACATTAAAAGAGGTGACGAATTGGTCGTCATGGACCCGAAAGCACTGCCTCGAATCGAAGGCTAACCCTTCTTCGCTAGCGTCGATAAAAGGGCTATGTCTACACCTACGATACGGAGTCCCAACACAAAATCCTTGGTTTCTAAGGGGGGTGGTGAAGAGGCGTAGTCTGCGTCCAACCCGGGGTGACCAGGATCGCACAATCTACACACACCGCCTCAGCAGGGCGCGGAAGTTGTGGAGCAATTGTTCGGTATGAGCCGTCTCACCTCCGTCCCGGTATTCGGCGAGATAATGCCGCGCCTTGAGCCACAGCTCGTAGATTCGCACATGGGCGATGTCGATCGCTTCGTCCGCTCGCTCGTTGTAGGTGTCGACCAGTTGCTCAAGGGGCTGTCCGTCGCAAAACACCTTTCGGTGACCACGGCTTACGATGGCCAAGTCGTAGGCCGGATCGCCGATCGCTACGGCGTGCCAGTCGATGACCGAGGCGCTCCAATGGTCGCGATCCCGCAGATCGATGGTGATGAGAATATTCTGGCCCAGCAGATCTCCGTGCAACAGGCGCGACGGCGTCGTCGGTGGTAGATGCTCTCTTGCCCATTGAAGGGCATCGTCAAATTCAGGGAGATCCCTTTTTTCCAACACACCCAACGCAGACTCGGCATGGCCACGGCGCGTGGCGGGGCCGGATAACAACGGCCGAAAGGCCTCCGGATCGACGGCGTGGCACCCGGCGGCGACGACCGCTGTAATTTCCACCGGGTCGACGCACGCCTGAATTGTCTTCTTGCCCAGTGACGCGCCGGGAACCCACTGGTCGACGATCGCCAACCCGTGGTCGCTGTCGGCGCAGCCCAGAGGTCGGGGAACGGCGAAGGGAAGGTCGATGTCTGCCAATTTTCGCCGTACGGCAATTTCGCGGCGTGCTGCCTCCGGCTGCTCCTCGCCGACGTCCCACCTGGGCACGCGGACCACGACCTGCGTCGATTCACCGCCGAGTTCGACCTCTGTGTACAGACCGCTGAAAAATAGTCCTGTGTCGATAAATTCCAGAAAGCCGATATCCGGTTCGTCTTCACCCAATTCGGTGAGCACATCCCACAGGACTTCCTTTCCCTGCGCCCAATCGGGCCGGCCTCGAAAGCGTTTTCGTCCCATCGTTGCCTCCTGCGTTTGTCGCTGTCACCCGATTCGAATGACCGACAATATCGGGGGGACAAGTGACGTAGGTATTTCCTGGATGTTGTAGCCCCGCAATGTATCGAAGTCTGTCGTTGAATGCGATGAAATTGCAAGAATATTGCCGTACAGATTGTTTACTGAATCTGTCGGCAATACTGCGGCCAAACAGCGGCGTTGGCCCGGCGAGGATAATCGTGCAATCATGGCCCGGTTGATGGAGTACCGGGTCGTTGAGGAATCAGCCCTTGCGAGGAAGTAGAGACGATGAAACGCGAATTTCAGGAGACCATCGATGTGACGCCGGCGCTGATTACGCTGGAGGCGCTGTTGCCGAATGGGCTCAATTCGCTGCCCAGGCGGGTGCGAAAGGCGTTGGAGCGCGACGATTATTCGGCGGCACTGTCGGCGGCCAATCGGGTGTATTCAACGCGGGGGGCCAACGATCGGGACGCCGCTGTGGCCTACGCCGTGTTGCTGGTGGGCCGGGAGTTGATCGATGAGGCGATGGGGGTATTGCAGCGCGCGCTGACCCATCATGCACAGGACGTCAGCTTGCAATTGGCGCAGGTCGAGGCCCTGGTGATGAAGGGGAACTTCGAGTCGGCCTCAGAACTTCTGGACGGGATACGAACGGTGAGCACCACGGAGCCCCGCCACTGGAGTTTTATCGGCGATATGTATCTCGATATGGGAGAGCATGAAAAGGCTGCCGAGTGCTATCGGCAAGCCCTTGAGCGGGGTCAAAAGAGCGCCGATATCGCCTACCGATTGGCCCAATTGTCGAGTGAACAGGACGACCGGGACGGGGCGGCCCATTATCTGGAGATGGCCGCTCGGCTGGCCGGGGACAATCCGGCGCTGTGGCAGGCCGCCGCCGAGGCCTGTTACGAGGTGGAGCGCGTCGACGATGCGGTGTATGCATTCGAGCAGATGCTTCAGGAGCAGCCCTATGATGAGCAGGCCTGGTTTATGCTGGGTTTGAGTTACTGGTATCTGGACCGGTTTCAGGACGCGGCGCGGGCCTTTGAAGAGGTTGTCGAGCTCAACCCGAGGCATCGTATCGCCTGGGGGCAACTGGGCGAGGTGTGGTTGACGACGGGGCACGGGGAGAAGGCGCTGCACGCCTTTCGCAAGGCCCTCGATCTGAAGTCCGATGACGTCGACGTGCTCAATGGGGCGGTCATGGCGGCCTATCAAACCGGTGATGTGCAGGCTGCAGTGGAGTGGGCACAGCGGGCGGTGGGGCTGGCCCCGGAGGACCGACAGGCACAGTACAATTACGGGGTCATTTTGCTGGCCCTCGGCCGTGGAGATGACGCTCGGAAGGTCTTGGAGCCCTTGGTGGAGAACGGAGAGGGCGAGATCGGAACCTATCTGGGAGCGCTCGCCGTAGCGGAGATGATGAGCGGTCGAGAAACGGAAGCGTTTGAACATATCGGCGAGGCGGAACGTCTGCAGGTAGAGCCGCAGTGGTTGGCAGCATTTGCCGAGGAACTACTGAAGATCCGCGGCGCCGAGGAGGCGATGGATTATCTGGATCGAGCGATCGCCCCGGAGCCGACGTGGAAGGTCATTCGGCCCCTTTTGGGCTATATCTGTAGCGGGTTGGCCGAGGATGACGAACGGGCATCAGAATATGCAAGGCGATTTCATCAGGCCGTCAAAAAAGAACCGCAGGTCGTGCCTGTGCTGTGGGATTTCGAGTCCTGGGAGGCCTTCGCTTTTCAATTGGAGCAGCGTTTCGAGCGTGTCTTCGACACCTTGCTGGCGATTGTCGAGGGGCGACAGGAGATCGAAGAGATCGAGCAGCATCTAAATTGACCAAGGATACCGACTGCTCGACGACAGGATTTTCGAGGTGACGATGGACCGACGATGGAAGGGATCAATTGCCGGATGGGCGGTGGCGGGGTTGTTGGCGATGGGCTGTACAGAACCGAACCCCGCCTATTCGCCGGGAGCGGAGTTGCCCGAAGAATGTCGAGCGGGGCAGGAACAGATCGAGGCTTTCGAGGTCTTTGAACGACCCGACAAAGTCGATCTATGGTTTGTGATCTCCGATTCCGAGGCAATGTCCGACGTTGTGGATTATCAGCGGGCCCTGGCGGAAGCGGTAGAGCCGTTTTTGTTACACGCCGCCGACGAGGGGTTTCACCTTCGGGTGGCCGTAAGCACCATGGACGCCACAGAAGAGCCCGGCCTGGCAGCGCCGGTCGATGATGTCGCCGGTTGCGAGGGAAACGATCGACAAGTGGCAGACAGCGTAGAAGACGATGATTGGGTCGACGTGGTGCGGTGCAATCTTCAGCAGGGTGGTCTGGGAGAGCGAAGAGCCCGTGCCTTGGATGTGATCCACAGCTCGTTGATCGATGAGCCGGACTCACTTACGGGGTTTCGGCGCGACGACGCCCGGCTGGCGGTGGTGATGCTGAGCAACCAAGACGATTGTTCGGCGCCTGACTTCGATGACGACGCCGACGAGCCGATCCGCGATCTCTGCGCCTGGCAATCGGAGGCGATGCGCGACGTCGGAGATTGGGCCGAAGCGATCCAGCAGGTGGCGGTGGTGCCCGAGGGAATCTCGCTGGCAGTGATGGCCGGACCGCCTACGGAGGTGGTCTACGAGCAGGGCGAGAGCGTGTTAGCTGTGTGCAGCAGCACTCTTGGCAGCAGTTATCCGTCACCGCGTCTATATGATGCGGCGAAACGATTTGGCGATCAGGGACTCTTCGCCAGCAGTTGCGTCTTCGGTTTTTCCAATCACCTCGACGAGATCGCCGATCGACTGGTGCTGCAGGATTCGGTCAGTCTCTGCGCCACCAGGGAAATGGCTCACGAGCCGCTGGAAGTGGTGGGGGTCTACGGCGAAGAGCGAGAACCGATTCCCTTTGGACCGGGCTTTGTCTTTCCCGGTCCCACCGAGAAGTGTTCACTGGGCGGCATCGAATTGCGCCGCCAGGCAGCGGCCTCATTGCAGCGCGTGGAAATGACCTATTGCGCGCGATGAAATGACCGATGGCGCGCGATGAACCAGTGTGTACGCGATTTTTGATATTGATGCCTTGACATCTGTGGGGGGCGGATTAGTACTACACCGTCACTTCTCCATGGCCCATCGCTGGCCACTTGCACTCACGGCAGCGGTGACGTGTGTCGATGATACAAACGGTATCGTCCGCGCTACGTCGCCTCGCCCCTTGTATCACAGCGTCTTCAGCGAAGGGTCTGGTGCATACGTGACACGGTGTCTCAAATAGGTTGAATGGCCAATGTAGAGCGGAACAAATTGTCGGAAGCGCCCGATTTTATTTCTCGTGTATCTGGAGGTTTTTTATGGTTGGTGAGCACACACTGCCGGAGCTGAATTACTCGTATGACGCCCTCGAACCCTATATCGACGAGCAGACGATGCGTCTGCATCACAGCAAGCACCATCAGGGCTATGTCAATGGATTGAACAAGGCTGAAAAGGCGCTGGCCAGGGCCCGCAAGAGCGGCGAGTTTGGCGATATTCGAAACCTGGAGCGTCTGTTGGCGTTTCACGGATCCGGTCATTTCAACCACTGCCTGTTTTGGCAAAATATGATCCCGGCGGACAACTACAAAGATCCGAGCGGCGATCTGCTCAGCCAGATCAAAAAGGACTTCGGTAGCCTGGACAATCTCAAGGCTCAATTCGGCGCTGCCGCCAAGGCCGTCGAGGGAAGCGGTTGGGGCTTTTTGGCGTGGCAGCCGGCGGGTGAACAGCTCGTGACTCTGGCTGCGGAAAATCATCAAAAGCAGACCCAATTTACCACCATCCCGGTGCTCGCTCTCGATGTGTGGGAGCACGCCTATTACCTCAAATATCAAAACAAGCGCGGCGACTACGTCGACAATTGGTGGAATATCGTCAATTGGGAAAACGTAGCCGAGCAATTTGCGGCGGCCACGGAGTACAATTTCGATATGGGCTGATTCCACAACGGTCGATTGCTGATTCAGTATGTGGAATCTGCAATAAGAAGCTGTCAAAACGTTGGTTCGGTCGCAGATAACGGCTGATTTCACACCAGTTTCTACCGAAAAGCCTCGATTTAGCGCTGCTAGATCTACGTTTTTCGTTCAAAAACTGATGCAAAATCTTCTCGTCCCTGCTCGGTCACCACGTCTTTGACAGTTTCTGAGTAAAATGGATGGTAAATCCCGCGGGAGCATTGGCTTCTGCGGGATTTTTTTTTGTAACCTTTGAGCGGTTTTCTCGTCATTATGTAGTAGAAGCTGGCAATGTGATGGTCTAAAAAGGCGACAGCATATGAGAAAGGGAGCAGGAAAGCGGAGTTCGAAGTTGTGTTGGTTCATCGCATGGAGCGCGGTGTTGTCGGTGGTGATGGGACTCGCCGGGGGGACAGGGCTGGCAAAAACGGGACCGGAAGTAGAGAGCGACGAAGAGATAAAGATTGAAGGGGGGGACGAAGAGGGGGACGAAGAGGAGTCAGTGTCCGAAGAGGAGTCGTCCGGCGAAGTGATTGATCCCGAGCCCTTCGAGCAAGTGCTTCAGCGGTACGTCGATGAAGATGGAATGGTGGACTATGCCGGATTGCTCGATTCGGAACGCGATCGGGGGCGACTCAATCAGGTGGTCCGACAAGTGGGCCAAGCGTCGATCGAAAATACCGATGAGAGCGCCCAATTGGCGTTTTTCATCAATGCCTATAATGCCCTGGTGATCCACGCGGTATTGCAGCGGTGGCCCGTCGAAAATGTCTATGAAGAGGAGGGCTTTTTCGACGGCGATCGCCACGGCGTCGCCGGTTCGGCGATGACGCTGGATGAATTGGACAAAGAGGTGATCCGAAAGCGCTTCGATGAACCGCGAGTAAACTTCGTACTGGTCTGTGCGGCGATGAGTTGTCCTCGACTTCGTACCACGGCATTGACGAGAGAAAATCTGGATCGAGAACTGCAACAGGCCGCCGAGGAATACGTCCCCAAGGTCACGCGGCGAAAGGGTGAAAATACCATCGTGACCAGTCAGCTTTTCCAGTGGTATTCGGCGGAGTTCGAAGAGGCGGCGGGCAGTCTGGCCGCGTACCTCGCCCAATACGTGAAGTCGGCGTCACTGCGAGAGGTGCTGAGATCGGAGGAAGTGGAGATCGATTTTTCGGACTATGACTGGGCACTCAACGCACAATAATGGCTCCGAACGGCGGTACATCAAGGCGATTCGTCCTCTGGTTCTTCGACAGGCCAAGTTGCGGTGTCAGCAAAGGCAATCCACAGACCGGTGGCAGCCATTAGGCGCAACGCGTAGATGTCGTCATAAAGGTATTGTCGAAGGATGCCGATGTGCTCGTGGGGGTCGTGGTTCACCAGATGTTCCAGGTATGCATAGCGGGTCTGGGGGTCGGGGTTTTGCCGGATGACCTCCTGGAAAGCGCCCTCATCGGAGACTCGAAAGAGCAGATAAGCGGCGATATTGGCGATGCTCTCGAGTTGTTCGGATAGCGCATCATCCTCTTGCTCAGTGGGGATGTCGAAGCCACCGCTTTCCCCGGTAGCGAGGTTTTCGAGTCGATTTTGAAGGGGAGCGATGGTTCTAAATTCGTGGTCGTTGCGCAAAACGGTTTGCATCATTCGCAGGGTTCGCTCGACCGTATCGGGATCGCCGTCATCGAGCCGCCCGTCGAGATAGTCCACCCAGGAGTCGGCGAATTGGTCGGAGAGAAAGCCGACGAGCATCCGTTGAGATTCATAGTCGTCGTGTCGTAAGGCGCCGATGAGTGCGTCGGGGCGAACGTCGTCGCGCTCGCCGTACAAGGCGATGGCTCGCCGGCGCACCGTGGGGTTGGCATCGCGCATATGGGTGCGCAGTGCGATGGATGCGTCCGGGGAGGGATTGGCGGCCAATACCTCGAGGACTTCCACGGTCTCCGAGGATTCCGCGCCGTCGAGATAGGTCATGGCGGGGTCGACGAATTCGGGATTGCCGAGAATGGTTTCACCGAGCACCGCCAGTCGCAGAAGGCGTTCATCGATGCGCCGATCCGGGATCCCCAGTGTGTCCGGATCGTAAGCCCCGACATCGTCGAGGATCTCGGTATAAATTTCGCGAGCCCTCTCGACTCGCGCGAAGACCAGAGTACGGGCGGCGTCGATGCGGTCTTCAGTGGAATTGGAATCGTCGGCGAGGCGCTCGATGAAGGCATCGGCCCGGTCGTACTGGCCGGCCTCGGTGAGAGTAGCGAGGGCGATGGCGGCGATTTCCGGATCTTCGTCATCGACGTAGCGGCTCAACTCCGGCAGTAGCTCGTGGCGCAGTTGCTCTTCATCGCCGTCTTCTCGTGCCTGCTCGATATCTCGCAGCAGCCCGTCTTGCAGGGCGCGGAGGCGAAGCCGGGAGGAATCGACGCGCAGTGCGCGCTCCAGCATGGTGCGTTGAAGTGTATCGCTTCCGTAGGTGAGGCTGGCGTCGAGAATCTGGTATTGAACGGCTTCGTCGCTTCGATTGAATAGGTACATCGCCCGTTGACGGGCGGAGCGGTGATCGGTGGAGACGATTTTGCGAAAGGCGGCCACTTGCACCATGGGACTGGAATCGGAGAGGAGAGGCTCCACATGATCGGCCAGCTCAGGATCACCGGTCAACGTCATGGCTCGCAGCGTTTCGGCGCGTACAAAGGGATCGGATTGCATCTCCAGACCGGAGCGAAAGATGTCGCGCAGCACGATTTGCTCGGAGCTGGAGAGGCTCGGTTCGCCGCAGCCCGGTAGGGTCGCAAGGACCACCACAACGGCGATAAGCAGAGTGCAGGTGATTCGCCGGGAAGTCATAAAAGCGATGATCGTTGGGGGCATCGTCGATCTCCGAGAGGGACGTGGCGGTCTTATTGCGATGCCGAATTTCGGTGGCGCTCCATCCACAGAATGGCGCGGCGCAAGATGCTGCGCCAGGGACGTTCGTTCAAAATTTCATGGTAGAGGTCGGGATAGACCTCCAACTCGCGATCCAGTGAAGCGAGCTTGTGAAACAGCGTCTCCGTCGCTCCGGAGTCGACAATCCGATCGGAGCCGGCGACCAGAAATAAAAAGGGTTGTTCGAGGCGATCGGTTTTCTGGGCCACATCGGCCATGGCCTGTTGGGCTTCCGTAAACCAACGCGGCGTGGTGGTGTCGAAGACCAGTGGATCGCGCTTGTACCGCTCGACCACTTCGTCGATATGACTGATATGACTCGGATCGAGCTCCGAGGGAATCGGCACACCGGGTAGAATACGGCTCGTCATCCGGCCGGCAAGCTCCTTGAGAAGCGGAACGTGAACGGCGAGTCCGCACATCGGGCTGGTGACCAAAAAGCCGGTGACATCGTCGGGGTTGCGAAGGGCATAGCGGAGGGTGATCAGCCCACCGTTGGAGTGCCCGAGGACGAAAAGGGGCAGATCGGGCCATCGATTTCGGGCGCGGCGCTTCAATATGGCCAGATCATCGACGTAGCGATCGTAGTCGAGAATATGTCCCCGGCGACCGGTGCTGCGTCCGTGGCCGCGGGCATCGATAGCCAACACCTGATAGCCCGATCGGACCAGGGCAGTGGCGATATGTCCATAGCGTGCACTGTGCTCGGCGTAGCCATGCATCAGGGCCACCACGCCTCGATGGATCGTCTCCCCGGAGTCGTCGAACCAGGCCTGCCAGTATAATTGCTGGTGGTCCGTGGTCGCCCAATAGCCATCTTCGCGGTCGACGGTGTCCGGACCGGCGGAGCGAACCGGGCCCAGATCGTCCCAGGCGTCGACGGTCAGTGTCTCGGGAGTCCATGCTTTAGGAGGCGATTGGGTATCGGTGGTACTGGCCGGCGGACTGGACATGAAGGTCACTGCGTAGCAAGGGGGACGGTAATGGCGAAATCTTCACGCTCGATACTACTTATAACGGCCATCATTCGTAAACCGTTGATGCGTGGGCGATATACCGCTAATTGGACCTCGACAGGGAGGCCAGGTGCGGAGCAAAACGCTCGTCCGCATATCGAAATGAGCCGGAGATGATCAGGGTGTTCGGGGTGGATATAATGGTCTCGACCGGCCCATCGATCGCTGGTTGCCAGGAGGTGATCTCACCGTTGGAGGCGTCGACAGCGGCGATATATTCGCGCAATTGACCACCGACGGAGTCGAAGTGACCGCCGAGATAGAGGGTTTCATCGGTGGCAGCGATCGCGGATACGCTGTCGTCGGGATGAGGGTTCCAACCGGTCGCCGAGCCATCGTCGATGGAAAGGGCTGCTGCGTGATGGCGTCCCTGGCCGGCGACTTCGGTAAAGGTCCCGCCGATATAAAGGATATCATCGCTGCGGGCCAGACTGGAGACGGGACCGTTGGGGGCGGGATTCCATTCCGGAACGGGGGGATCGCCGGATTTGGGTAATGCCGCGAGATTGGTTCGCCCGACATCACCGGTTTCTTCAAAGGAGCCGGCGACATAGACCGTCTCGTCGTCGATAACCAGTGCGGAGATGCTTCCATTCAGCGGAACAGACCAGATGGCCGTTCCGACGACTTTGTTGAAAGCCTGGATTCGATTTGAGAAGGAGCCCAGGGGAGTGCCCGCAATATAGACGGTATCCTCGCCGACGGCGAGTTGTGCCGTGTCCAACGGCGTGAAGTCGCCGGGACTCCAATCGGTTACGGTATCGTCGACGGTATCGATGGCAGCGAGTCCAGGGCGTTGTTGGTCCTCGATCTGGGAGAAGATGCCGCTGACGTACAAAAGTTCGGCGTCCAGTTCCAGGGCGGTGATCGGACCATCGGGTTTGGGATTCCAGCCGGCGGCGGTGCCGTCGCTTTTATTCAGTGCCGCGAGATAAGAACGGGGTACACCGCCAGCGCTGTCGAAGGCTCCGCCCAGGACGGCAGTATCGCCTTCGATGGCGATGACATGGACCGTGTCGCTTGCGTCGGGAGACCAGACGGTGGCCAAGCCGCTGGAGGCGTCGATGCCGGCGACGTGGTGTCTGACAGAGCCACTGATCTCGGTGAAGGAGCCGCCGACATAGACGACGTTGTCATGGACCTCGATGGTGTCGACCGCGCCATTGGCATCGGGAATCCAGTCAATGGGGGATGCATCGTCTAACCCGACGGCGGCGAGGTTTTTGCGAGTGGTTTCGCCGACGGTGTCGAATGCGCCGCCGAGGTAGACGATATTATCTGTGATATGGAGGCTATGAATTCGGGGACCATCGGAGGAATCGTCGATCTGGGGCGCCCAATCGGTGGGGTCGCCGGTATCGATGTCGATGGCACCGCCTCCGATACGTTGCTCGCCATTGATGGTGATCATGCGTCCACCGAGGTAGACGATGCCATCATCGATGGCGATATCGAAGATCATCGCCACCCCGATGCCGGACACACCGATGGAGCCGGCGATCGCCGGAGCCCAGTCGGTGGCACCCCCGTCGTCGGTGGACAACTGGGCGATGCTGCTCCGATCCGCACCGTCGACCGACGTGAAGTATCCACCGACGAAAACAGAGTCGCTGTCGATGGCCAGGGCGCGGACCATCGCCTCTTCGTCATCGTCGTCCATGCCGATCGCTGGGGCCCAATCACTCACTGTGGCGTCGCTGAATTCGAGGGCGGCGAGGCGGCTGCGTGGAGTGTCGTTGATCTCGTCGAATCGACCTCCCACATAGAGTCGATCAACGTCGGCTTCCAGGGCCAATACCACCGCGTCGGTGTCGGCGATCCAGTCCGGATCTACCGAGCCATCGGAGCGGAGATAGGCGAGATTGTGTCGCTGCAGGTCGCCGACACGGGAAAATTCACCGCCGATATACCAACCGCCATCGCCATCGGAGACGGCGTCATGGACCGTTCCGTCGACGGCGGGCCATGAGGTGAGATCGGCACTGCCATCCAGCTCCACACCGGCGATGGCGCCGGTGGGAGGGCCGACATAACTGAAGCCGCCGCCGAGGTATATTCGCTCATCGCCCACTGCGATCGCCGATGGCGAAGCGTTGGGGGCCCAGTGGCCGGCTTGGAGTTCGGGAGCACCGTTGTTGTCATTGTCGCCGGTATCCTCGATATCGGCTCCGCTGTCGTCTACATCACCGCTATCCGTGCTGCCATCGACGTCTGGTGGGTCCGTGGCGGTGTCCTCACTGTCGACATCATCGACGTCGAGGATGTGTTGTGCGTCTGTTTCGGGGCCGGCGTCTGCGATGGGATCGACGTCGGTGACGTCCTCTCCGGAGCCTGCGCGACACAGTTCGTCGACCGTACAATAATACCCGTCTGCGCAGTCGTCGTCGGAGCTGCAATCTTGAAGGTCGAGGGTCAGACTGCACGCCGACAATACGACGGAGCAGACGGCAATCGCTACGGTGAGCAGAACGGCACCATCAAGATTCATAACTGCAACTCGTATCAGGCGATAAATAAAATAACTCGGGTCGGACGGGAGCGATTTCGAGTGATTTGCCTCGCGACGGCAGCTCCGGAATAATCACGAGTAACATTGTACTCGTCGATGCGTCATTGCCAATTCACAAAACACAGACCATTGCTATATGATGCGCAAGCTGTGTACATCTCCCCTATTTTGAGGATTATTATCATGTGTGCGAGCACCAAGCGCGTAGTCGGTTATCTCGGTTTGATGTTGGTTTTCGTTTTTGTCTCTACCGTGGGTTGTACCACCTCGGAGATCGAAATTTCGGAGCAGGAGGAGAATAACGCCACTGGAAATGTCGGGAATCATGAAGCGAATCATACAACACCGAACACGTCTTCGAATACGACTCCAAATGGGGCGCCCAATACAGGAAATGCGGGCAATGGAGGCGAGCACAGTTGCAACGACGGGATACAAAACGGTCGGGAAACCGATGTGGATTGCGGGGGACCGGATTGCGATCCATGCGGACTCGACAGTAGCTGTGAGAATAATAGCGATTGTGAGAGCCAAAATTGCGAGGACGGGATCTGTGCGCCCGGCACCTGCGCCACGGTCAACTGTGAGGGAGGCGAAACCTGTTATCGGGGCACCTGTTACGACGAGTGCGACGACGATGATGATTGCGGCGGCGATGAGCGATGTTTCGACGAGCAACACTGTGCACCCATCGATTGCGAGGGGGTCAATTGCGACGACGACGAGACCTGTTATTTCGGCGGTTGTTATCCCGAATGTGACGTAGACACCGACTGCGGTGACGATGAGACATGTACCGACAATGCGTGCATCGATCCCTGCACATCCGTTGAATGCGGATCGGGACAGGGGTGTTATCGCGGCGGATGTTTCGATGAGTGCAGCGATCACGACGAGTGCGCCGACGCGCGATGTGAACATGATTTATGCCTGCCGCTGGATTGCGACGGCGTGGAGTGCCGCAGTGACGAGAACTGTTTTCACGGAAGCTGTGAGCCGGCGTGCAGTGGCGAAGAAGATTGCGATGGGGTGGCGCAATGTACCGAGCAAAGCTGTGTGGTCGCCAGTTGCGACGATGGGGTCCAGAGTGGAGAGCAGACGGATGTCGATTGTGGTGGGCCACAATGCGACCCCTGTGAAGACGGCGCATCGTGTGAGGTGGATGAGGACTGTGCCGGCGGGGCCTGCAATTTCAATGTCTGCGAAGAAGCGAGGTTGCCGGAGGTGAACACGAGCAGCGTTACGGGTATTACAGTCGACTCGGTTCGGCTACGCGGTCGAATCGATGTCGGTGGGGTACCCATTCCCTCCAATCACGGATTTTGTGTCGACAACACAGAAGACCCGTCGCTGACCTCCACGGATTGCATCGAACTGGGAGAGACCAACCTGGTCGGTGAGTTTACGGAGACAGTGACGGCAGCGGAGCTTCCGAGCGGGGCCCCGCTTTACGTCCGGGCCTTTGCCACCAACACGCAGGGCACGGATTACGGCGACAACGTGGAATTTCAGCTCGCTCCGGCGACGCCGACGAATTTGACGGCCTCCGATGGCACCTCCAATACGCATGTGGAGTTGCAATGGGATAGTGCCGAGGGCGCCACCGGGTACGAGATATTGCGAGACGGTGATGTGATCGACACGGTCAGCGAAGCCAACCACAACGACGGGGGCGCCACTCCACCGACGATCACCCCCGGGCAAGCGACGGCGTCGCAGGGCGAGTATTCGACCCATGTGGCGCTGGAGGTGACCGGTTATTCCGGTGAGGATGGAGATGCTCACACCTATCAGGTGCGGGCGGTCAATGACAGCGCGGAAAGTGAGCTTTCCAACGAGGCAACGGGTTACGTCGGCGTCGGCGATATCTCGATTCAGTGGCAGCGGTCGTCGGGCGATAGTGACAGCGATTACAGTAATTTGTCGGGGGCTACGGAGGACACGCACGACGACACGACGGCACCGGCAGACGGTTCGGGTCGGTACTACCAGGCGCTGGTATTTTCCGGAAATTCTGAGCTGGAGAGCACCCCTGCTGTGCGCGGTTATCGGTCCACCGCCCCGGAGCCCTTTGTGTATTCAGCATCCGGCGACCACACGGCGCGCCGAATCGATGCCGACGGCGAACAGCAATGGGAGTTCGACGAGACCGGCAACTGGGTCGACGGCATTGCAGTCGACCCCGATGGCTATATCTACGTCGCCAGCACCGACAATAAGGTACGCAAATTCGACCCCGGCGGCACTGAGCAGTGGACCTTCGACGGACACACCGACGTCGTCGATGCGGTGGCGGTCGATCAAAACGGCGATGTCTACAGCGCTTCCTGGGATGAGACGGTGCGCAAGATCAATGGCGATACGGGACAAGAGGAATGGGTCTATACTGGGCACAGCGGTCGAGTCTTCGACGTGGCAGTCGATCAAAACGGCGATGTCTACACTGCTTCGGCCGACGAGTCGGTGCATAAAGTCTCTGGATCTGATGGCGGATTTCAGTGGGAGTACGTCGGTCATGAGGACTGGGTGCGAGGCGTCGCCGTCGATGGCGACCGCAATGTCTACACCGCTTCCAGTGATGGAACGGTGAGAAAGCTCGACTCCGATGGAGATAGGCTGTGGACCTTCGACGATCATACCGACATCGTGATGAGCGTGGCCGTCGATGCCGATGGCTATGTCTATAGCGGATCTGAGGACGCGACGGTGCGAAAGATCGATGCCGGTGGAAACCAGGAGTGGAGCTATACCCAACATACCAGTCGCGTCAACGGCGTCGCCGTCGACCCGGAAGGATATGTATACAGCGCTTCGGCCGATAACACGGTGCACAAGATCGATTCCAGTAGTGGAAACGTCTGGACCTTCGAAGAGCACAGCGGCGACGTTCAGGACGTCGATGTGGCTCCCGGAAAACTGGGAGCTTTCCCCGGAGAATGGCTGTAATCGTATCACCTCGTGACTCCAGGTTGGCGCGATTTGTCATCGAATAACGTGGCGATTGGCAGTGTTGCACCGGATCAGATGATAGGGTGCAACATTGCTTTCTGCCCTTGGGGCTTATCACGGTCGCCTCACCGAGAGATTGATGGAATCATTTACGGGTAACCGAGAGCTGAGATGATGAAGCGACAATATATAATGCTCGCCCTGGTACTGGGAGTCCTCGTATGGGGCTGTGATAGCAAGGATGCAGACGAGGAAAAGCCGGAGCCGACACCTCTGGAAGAGCTCGACGATGGTCTCCCGCCGACGGGCCCCTTCGAGGGAGCCCATGATCCGTCACAGCCAGTACAAGCCGATGAATTCGAGTCCACATTGGTGGAGTCGTTTTGTCTGGCCTATGAGCACTGCCGCCACGATCCGCTGCGGGCATTGCTCTTTCAGTCCCTTGCCATCTCGTCAGCCATGGTGGCCAACCAGGAGGGAGATCGGAATGCCGGGGTTGCCATTCGCGGCATCCTGGGACGCATGGAGCGTGAAGACGAGGTCATTGCCAACCGCCAGGATTGCGAGACCGTATTTGGGTATGCATTCCAAGGAGGAGGGCTCGACGGTGCATCGATCGACAGTGCCGTGGAGGCCGGTACCGCCGTCTACCATCCGGAGCGGGCCGCGGAGTGTATGGCCCAATTTGGAGAGCCCTTCGATCTATGTTTGGAAGTGCGCCACATCACCGCCGAGCCAGATCCGGAACAGGTCATGGAATCCATGGCGCGACATGGCGTCGATCTGGAGAAACATTTCGCCGTTTGCAATCAAGCCATCGAGGGACAACTCGAAGCGGGTGACGAATGCCGACACGGTTATGAATGCGGCCAAGGACTGAGCTGCGATGTAGAGTATGGCGACGAATCCGGACATTGTGTCGAGCTTCTCGACGAGGCCGGCATGGCGCCCGGTGGTGGCGGATTGCTCCCGGGACAACCTCCGGCGCCGGGAGCCGGGCAGGCCGGCGATGGAGAGCCAAAATTCAAATTTGGGCCGGAGCATCAGCTCGGCCTGTGAGCCGGGGGATGGACCGACAGCGCAATTTTCTCTTGGGGCTTGACACCGCGCACCTAATTTTGGGGCTGAAGCACGGACGTGGTGCGGCGATATGTAGCGGTGTGATCTCCGAGGAGCGATGATGAGACGAGGCAGGGGCAGGGTAGGGTCGTTGGTGGCGCTGGTGTTGGGGGTGTGTTTTTGCGCCGTGGCTTTTGCGCAAAACGATGGGGATGAGCAAGCCTGGGAGTATGTGGGGACGTTCGACGACGTCGACCTCTATCGGATGGAGTTGGAAGACGAGGATCAACTCGCCTTTCGGGCCGCCGCCACCACGGACGTTCATATCGGCAAGGTGGTGCAGGTATTCACATCTCCGCAAGAGCGCCCGGAGTGGGTCTCACGCTACAACGATGACGAAACGCTGGATCGGGGAGAGGACTTCGAGCGCTACTGGCTGCATCTGGGACTTCCCATCTTTGTCAGCGATCGGGATTTCGTCTTGGAGTCCCGATATCAATTCGACGACGAGGAGCGAACCTTTCGGTCGGTCACCGAATCGGTGGAGGACGAGCGCCGGCCGGAGGATGATTGTTGTATCCGCGCCGAAGCGACCGTGCTGTATGAAATCGAAGCCCTCCCCGGTGCGGAGACCACGCGTGTCGACATGATCGCCGTCACGGACCTCAAAGGGGGACTTCCGGGATGGGTGGTTCGGCGGGCTCAGCGGGATTGGCCGGTGGATACGGTCCAAAATCTCATCGATCGCGCCGCAGATGATGAGGTGCAGATCGACGATCGGGTCCAGGATTGGCACCAAGAAGACCGGCGGCGACCCGCCATGTAGCGCATCAGACCATCTACTCCGAGAAAAACTCCACCAATTCGTCGTGGCGCTCGGCTGCGTCTCGATATCCCATGTCGATCAGTTGGCCGGCATAACCGCCGTCGAAGAGCAGATAGCTCAACAGGTCGCTTTCCTGGGCCCCTTCGGCGGCCAGTGCCCGGCGGGCGATAAACCGAAGGGGCATTGAGCCCCAGAAATCGTCGGGTTGTTCCACGGCGAATTCGGCGGCCACTTCACCGAGATCGTGGCTCGGTCGAATCAGCAGGGAATCGACGATTCGATAGCCCTGACCTCGATGGGTGCGAAGGACCTCGTTGAGTTCGCTGAGGAATTCCTCCCTTCCGAATGCCTCTTTGCCGTGCTTTAAAATAGCATTGATACGTTCCAGGACATCGAGGTCGTAATCCAGGGGATCGAGCAATAGGGCATCGAGGACTTTTCCGAGGACGAAAGCGTGATTGGGATGACTGGTCTTTTGCGGTGGTGCTTCGACGACGGGACCGATTTTTTCCTCAAAGGAGCGGCTCTTCAAAGCGACGACGAGGACCCGATCGGCGCCGAGCCGAAGCGCCGGTGAAATGGGTGTATTCTGTCGCAGGCCGCCGTCGGAATACCAGTGATTGTCGATGTGAACGGCGGGAAAAAGCACGGGGATGGCGGCACTGGCCAAGACCTTTTCAGGCGTCAGGGGCCCTCCGATGGCGACACGTCGCGCATCCCGCGTCCACGGTGGAACGCCGCTGCGGGACTGCACAAAGGCCGTGGTGCGTCCGGTGATGATATCCGTCGCCGAGATCGACACGGATTCCAAAAGACCGGCGTCGAGATTGTCGGCGATATTGGGAAAGGGGATTTCGCGGCGGATGATGTCATCGAAAAACGAGGTCTGTAAAATCCCACCCTCACGGCCGTCGGTGGGTCTTCTCGGAGGCATCGACAGCTTTTGCTCCAGCACGGTTTGGCGAAAAATTCGCCATAACTCGCGATAGGAAAATCGGACGATGTCGGAGAAGACCAGACGGCGCCAGTGGTGCTCGAGTTCGGTCGCGCAGCGCGATGGGTCATCGATGGTCGCCGCCAACCAGGCGGCGTTGATCGCCCCCACGCTGGTCCCGCAGATAATCTCGAATCGAGGCGGGGCACCGAGGGCATCGGGAAGCACCTGTAAAATGTAGCGGATGACTCCGGCTTCATAGGCCCCCCGGGCTCCACCACCGGAGAGGACGAGGGCTCGCTTGGGCTTTTTTGTCGGTACCATCGGTTACTTCAGTCGGCGACAGATTCGGCTTCGGGGTGAGTGATCATCGTCAGGTGGTCTTTGTGGAGGGCATCGGCGACGCGTCGGTGACAGATCATTTCCTGGGCTTTCGTCACCCATGGCAAGCGATCGTTGATCGCCGCGTAGGCCTCCAAAATTGCCCAGGCGATGGGGCGACTGCTGTGCGTGCCCTCGTGGTCGATCCATCGAGTCAGCCAGTGATGGGGATTGACCAATACCAGGGGTTGCTCTCCGTTGTCGGGGAAGACGAGCTGGCAAAACTCGTCGGCCATAATATCGGAGAACCGCCCGTCGTCGTGGACCCTTATGGGAATATGAAACCGTCGCGCACTCTCATCGTCGGTGCGGGGATGGAGCGTGTTGATCCAATGCTCCAGAGTGGCCTCGAGACGGGCCGAAGGGGTTGCAGCATCGTCGCCGGCGGCGTGGTCGTCGGGGCGCGTCGCTGGTCTGGTTCGACCAGTGGGGCGATGAATCCCATCGACGCATAGCGACTGCTCGATCCATCGAGCGAGCGGTGGCAGTAGGTTCTCCGTATTGATGACGCGTGGGCGAAACTCCAATTCTACACCGCGGCCCATGGCGGTCTCCGCCTGGTCGACGAAGTCGCGATACAGAGTCATGGCGCTGACCGGCAAACCGTCGGTACCCGGAAAGAGTGGAGCGTTTAAGATCTGCCGGGCCAGCACATCGGAGACCTCGAGCTGAATGGTCAAATCCATCCCTGCGACCAATTGGAGTTGATGACCAGCGTAGTCGAGTAGCACATTCAGAGCCCGTTCGTAGCTGTCGGGGTCGTCTCCCGATGACATGGAGGGAAGCCTGGCCAGCAGATGACTCAATACGTCGTGGGCGGCTTCAAATAGCCTCCGCTCCACGTCATCCTGGCGCAGGCGCACCCCGGAACCGAGGCGAATCTTGCCGATCACGCCGCATACCTGACCAATATCCTCGCGGAGCACCACGTCGCGCTCCTCGGCACCGAAGACGACGACCGCCGGTCGATCGACGGGTTGATTGGGTATTCCGATGACTCCCCGGGCGTTTTCGTCGTCGATGATCAGACGCTCGAGCATGGCGTCGGCGGCGACGTCGGGTTCATCGAAAGCATCCAGCTCTTGTTGGGACAGGTGGTACTCCGCAGCGCCCTGCACCACGTCCGGCAAGAGTTGTAGGACGAAGGGATTCATGGCCAACAGAAACGGCTCATCGAGACCGGTCACTGAGACCTCGCGACGTGCGGCATCGGAGAGCGCCAATTCACCGGCGCCGACGGCCCAACCGTCGAGCATCTCCACATGATTTTTCTGCTCGATAATCGAGCTCAGGGTCGAATAGGAGCAGGTGCGTCGATTGGACAACCCGAATAGGGGAAGCTGGTCGACCTGATTGCCCATATAATCGGCGAATGAGAATGGCCGTCGGTGGGCGGCGAACCACTGCAGATGACGCCAGGCCTGGCGGCGTAACTCCTGTTCATCCAGGGTGGTCGCCTTCCGTTCGATGATCGCTATCAACTGGTCGCCCAGTGCATCGACACATGCCTTCTGGCGGTGCTCCGGCCAGTTCCTTGGATCGCCACCCTCGACGAGGAAGGGAAAGTCTGGATAGTCGCGCAATCCAACGGCGACGTCTCGGCAGCGAATCTCCTCGAAGGTGGCGAGCACGTCCCGCTCGTCGACGCGTACATAGGCCGTGGGCCCCACCAGGGAGATGAGAAGTTTCTCCATGACTTCGTCGACGACGATGACCCGCGATTTGTCGAGATCGCTGAGGTCGGCGTCGATGTCGGCACGTAGGGCATAGAGAAGTCCGTGGCATTGGGCCATGAGCTCCTCGATGCGCCGAAGGGAGACGTCGTCGCCGGAGAGGGTCTTCAATACGGGAAATTTCAACACTTCGGCGTCCAGTTTTGGATCGACGATCGAGAATTGTATGCGGCACTTTTCGCCGACGGAGCGGATGCGTTTGACGACCCGGTGGGCAAGGGAGGCCAATACCAGTTGGGCGGCGTTGCTGCCCGGGGCGACGTCGGCGCGAATGGCTGCCCGAAGTCCGTGGTCGGCCGCCGCCTCCACCTGACTTAGGTGACTCTCCACAATCGCCTCGGCGATCCACTGGGCCACCGGCTTTTCGGTGGCCTCCGGCGTGCTCCAGAGCAGGCGTGGTGTGACGTCGGTCACGTCGATGATCAGGATCTGTCCGGGAGCGATGGCGTCGTCGTTTCCGCTCCACACGATGCGTCCCGCCGTGCGAACCTCGACATTGATGTCTCGCTTCGAGCTGGCGCGGTCTACAGGGCTGTAGATCCGGGCGCCGATGCACTCTCCTCGAGAGTCCAGATGCTGTCTCTTCCACTCCTCGGGGAGTTGATCGGGTTTGGGGGGGGCGTCGAGGAACCAGACCGCTTTTTGTATCACCTCTACCGGGGTCCCGTCGGAGGTGGTGTCGGGGACGTCATCTGTGGGCGTGGGAAGGTTGACCGACGTTGGAAGCGGCGTGCCGTCGATGACGTCGAGCAGCGAGGAAGTGCCGAGGTCGACGGGGGATAAAAGCCAGGGCCTGGGAGGTAAGGCGGTCTGTTCAGCGGTATAAAATTGCAGCTCTCGCTCATCCTCCAGATCGGGAACGACGAAGTCGACGTAGCTGGCGCCCAGGGTAAAGAGGGCCCGGCGGCTGTCCTCGGGGGCGCAGATGATCGGAAGATCGAGAGCTTGACCGATTTGGAGTGCCGAATCGTAGAGCTCATCTCGAGAGATGGCCTCGGTGGGAACTACGACGATGGAATCGGAGCCGCGCATCAGGTCCAGCAGCTCTCGGTTTTCGAATCTATCTCCCGATAGATTTCGCACCTCCATGGTGGCATCGGCGGCTCGACCGCTGACCAATTGATTGACGTAGGGCAGAAGGCGCAGCCACATCTCCTCGTAGCGTTCGTCCTCGACGATGGCGCTGTGGTCGGCTGTTTTGTGCAATCTGTCGAAGGTGACGACGCCGCCGAGGTTGCTGATCGAATTGCCGCTTTGAGAGGGAAAGGAATGGCGCGTCGATTCGATCCAGACCCCATGGGTCAGCAGTCGAAAGACGGCTCCCGCGTGCTGGTAGGCGACGCCGATCGTTCCGTAGAGATCTCCTTCGTCAAAGCTGACCGTGCGGTCGAAACCAAAGAGGCTCTGCGGTGTGCGCTGTGTGGTGTAGCCAAAGAGGGGATCGTGGTTGAATAAAATGGGCACCGGAGCCACCAGACAGCGCTGTTCGACGGCATGATATTCTCGGGGGTGGCCGTCGAGTTGTTTGAGTTGGCTGCGCCGACGACTCTCTCGCCGGCTCATGCCGACGGCGCGCAAATAGGTTCCATCCAATGCCTCTTCGGGACGGCCAATCTCGACGATATCGCTATCGCCACGGATGACGGCGCGAGTGGTGCCCAGAAGGGTACCATCGCCGGTTTCAATGACGATCTCGTCGGGCTCGAAGATCATCAATGCGTTGACGCCCAGTGCCAATTGGCGCAGTGGACCGTGTTCGACGTCGTCGTCGGCGGCGAAGAGAAAGTCGAAGAGCTGGGCCAGGGCGGACTCCGGAAAACTCCCCCCGATATAGGACAGTGCTGTGGAACTACTGTCGCATTGGATATCGATATAGGTCGCCCCATTGGCCACCGCCGATTGGATCAACTCCAGGATATAATAATGGGGATCGACGAGGGCGAATTTTCGCAATTTTTGAATCGCCCGTCCCCGGGCGATCGTAAATTGGCGTCGCTCGGTGAATTCGCCGGGTTCACGACTTCGATTGATGACTTCGTCGATGGAGGCCATGCAAATTATCCTTCGTCATTACGGGTCGATGTTGCGCATTGAACTCTGGAGCCAAGGGGTCCGTCAGGAGTACTGGGCTTTGGCCTCCGGGAGCGCGGCGTCCAACAGAAATTGGCCCGCCTTCAGCGTCTTCTCTTCGCTCAGCAGAAGGGCGCGGGCAAGTTGGTAGGCTCCCATCGCCGGTTCGCGCTCGTAGAGTCTATGGATGACCGCAAATTGCGGGTGATTTCGAATGATCGCGGCCTCCAACTCCTTGGCGTTTTTCCGCTCGTTGTTTTCCGGACGGATCATCAGAGGGCCCAACTCTTCGGCGACCACGAATAACGGTGCATCGTCGTCGGTGGGCGCCACGCCGGTGGTGAGCTTTGCGAAGTCGGCGTCGACGGTGCGCAGTAGATGGGCGGCGTCGTCGATCAGTGGTCGATGTTCCTCCAATGGTTGATCGTCGACCGCGAAGGACAGATAGACCTGCTCGGGCTCCAACAGCGAATGTCGAATGCGGCTCTCCGTGGTTCGCTCCTCTTTTAGACGTACCATTCGTCCCAGTTGGCCCAGAGCACTCCAGAACTTCCCCCGTATCGTGGTCGATGTTTTGAAGATGCAGTATTCGGTCACGAGCCGCATCACCGATCGCAGATCACTTTTCGGTGAAAATACCCGGCCGGTGTCGCCCATCACGACCGGGATCTGCTGCTCGCCGAGTCGCTCGGTGAGAGAGGTGGGCTCGACCGACAGCAATAGGTGGCCATCGGAGCGCAGGCGGTCCCAGGCTTGTGCAAGGCTTAGCGGCTTTGTGTTGAGGCAGCGAAGCAGAGGACGCTCGGCATGGTCGTCGAGTATCTCCGCCGGTTCGCGGGCGGCATAACTCATCAGCAGTGCGTAGCGGTGGTATTGCTCCACGCTCAGGGACTCGACGGCGGCCAGTCTCTCTAACTCATCGAGCAGGGCGGGCAAAAGCTGTTCGTTGGCTGCCCGTTCCAGCAGAGTCATCGCCCGCTCGTATTGCTCGTCGCGGATGACGGAATCCCGGGCCAGGGTGTGTTCCAGATAGCGGGATTTGAGCTTGAAGGAGATAAAGCGAAAGCGCTTTTCCCAAGAGCTCAATACTTCATCGCCCACGTCGGTCAGAGCCAGGGTCAACCCCCGATTATAAAATCCGTAGATGGGCCGCATATTGTAGGCGAGCACCATCTCCGTGCCCTCATGCTCGCGATGTTGGAGACACTCTCCATCGACCAAAAACTCCTCGTTGATCACCTCCGGGGGAGAAAAATCGTCGTTGTTGGTGCGGTCCTCGAAGGTGACCTCCACCGTGGAGTGATTGCACCAGTGGCGGAGGGTGGCCGGGATGTCTTCGGCCAACTCCTGGTAGCGGTGGTATTCTCCGGCCAAAAAGATGGTGATCTGGGTGCCCTCGATGGGGTTGTCGACGCGGGTCTTGGAAAAGGAGCGGTCCTCGTGAAATAGGACCTCCCAATATTCACCGCTGCGGCCGGTGTGAACCAGCACGGCCCGCGGCTGGAGGGCGAAGACGGAGACGAAGCCGATGCCGAATTTGCCGATCTTGGTCAGATCGTCATCTTTGGTGGAGGCGAAGAGCTGGGTCAACTCGTTGTCGATAATCGCCTCATCCATTCCCTCGCCGAAGTCTTCGACGTGGATGGCGATGGTGCCCTGGTGGCCCTCACCGGCCAGATACTCCATCCAGATATCGATGCGCGGGCTTCCGGCGTCGATGCTGTTCTGGACCAGCTCTCGAAAGCAATCCAGAGCGGAGCTGAACTGGGTGACCAGATTATCGACCATTCCCTCGTAGGAGCCGACGGCGGAGCCTTCGTTTTCGGTGGATTCTTCCATGGGCATGTCTCGATTCGTGGAGCGCTGGGCGCCGGACGCGCGGACAGCAGCGCATCGATAAATTAGATGGAGTAGACGATATTATTGGTTCCCTGATCTTCGCAGAGTGTTCGAAGCGCTGATTGCAGGCCCTCGGAGACCACGAATTTTCGGTCTCGATAGACTCGATATCCGAATTGCTGGCGGGCTCGGGAGTAGGTGGAGCGCATTTTTTTGGACAATTTGGACTCGAAGAGTGCCCCGAAGGGGTCGTTGTTGCGGTTTTCCCGTATGTCGTGTGCCGCGGTGTCGATGGCAAACATGGCGACGAATGCCTGTGGGTCGCCGTGGAGCAACTCGCCGAAGGGAGCCGGTGCGTCCCATCGCCCGAAAAAGAAGGGACCCACCGTGGCACGGCTGACCCGTTGAACCGAGATACCGGAGACGGTGGCCAGTTTGGCGTAGACGAATTCGGCGTCCATGGAGCTGAATCGGTAGATCAGAGATTGAAACTCCTCGGTCTGAGAGGAGGTCTCCTCGTCGATCTCGACGACCGGATTGCTCCACGTCTGATCTTTTTGGGACAATAAAATATCGTAGCGAAGAAAGATCCCCGATACGTCGAGTTTGTCGAAGGTGATCCGAAAATAGGCGGTGTCATTGGCGGCGTCGACGCGGCGCAAGGTGACGTCCATATCGCCCAGTGGCGCCAAGGGAGTGTTGGCGATGTCGTCATAGTAGTCGTATTTGGCCAGTTGCCGCCGGTGGACGTCGTGGTCGCTGTCAGCGGCTTG
>SKPJ01000437.1 GCA_007119595.1 Myxococcales bacterium | reverse complement strand
GGCAGCCCCTTCGGTGACCAACTCCTCGGGCGTCTGGGTCAGGCGTACGGCTCGTTCCACCATCAGATCGTGGCGACCCGGAGGTTGGGAAGCGACGGGAGCCGGAATGTCCTTGGATGCCTCCGCCTGAGCATCATCGTCGAAACAGACCACATCGATGATGCAGGCATCGAGAATATGACCGTCGGAGATCCCCTCGTCGAGACAGGTCTGTTCGGCCTGATGGACCCGGTCCTGAGGTAGATTGCTCACCGTCGTCGGTTCTGAGGGAAAGTCGTCGATATAAAAATCGTCGGGTCCCTGGCCGTCGTCGTAATCAAAAAGAGAATTCGACTCGCGAACCCGCCACGAAGGGGCCAGTATCTCGTAGAGCTCCTCGAAGGAAGCCGGCTGGTTCAAGATGGTTCCATCAGGGAGGACCAGATCGGTACCGGAATCCCCGTCAAATTGGCCCATCAGGCCCCGGACCTGACCGCGGCGATGAGGGGGTAGATCTACCTCCACGGTAAGTGAGCCACCGTCGAAACTATTCGAGAAACGCTCAATGAAATTGACTTTCTCCCCATCGGGCCAGCCAAGGCTGACCCGCCCATCTTCGATCGTGATTGAGGCCTGTCCGTCGAGCTCCGGTAGTTCGTCGGCTGCGTCGACGGGTTGCCCATCGATGAGCACTTGCCACTCCGGGTGAGATTGCACGGTGATTCGCTTTCCGGCGATCTCGGTGGCGGCTGCCGAATTCCACGTCAAATCACCACAACCGGGCACCGTGGATTCAGAAAGTGGCTCAAAGCGTCCCTGAAGCATAAAGGGCTCACCGGCGTGTGCCTCTACCAGCACAAATTCGCCGGCAGCCTGTAAATCATAGCCATAATCATCGAGGGTTACGATATGAGGATCGCCCCAGATATTGGCGATGAAATTGCTGATGCGACTGCTCCAATCTCCCGGGTTCTCATCGCCCGGACACAGCGACATTTCCAGCTCCTGCAATTCTTCTTCCTCCCCATTTTCCGAGCCCTGAGATTCACCTTCTATCTCATTTTCTGCATCGGAGGCTTCCTCTTCGGTCTCTTCTTCGTTTTCTTCGGCGGACTCCGATTCGATCTGCGGCCGGGGAAGTCGCTCCACATCACAATGAGCGACGTGATGCTCCATTGCTCGCCACCAACTGCGGTCCAAATAAGCGGTGGTCAACAAACGCTCTGCCTCGGTGCCCACCACGGCGTCGGCGCCCGTTTGCGACAACCACTGCTCCACTTCCTCCTCGTCGCGCACTCCGTCGGCGTGAAATACGTCCAAACTGTAGAGCCGTGTGGAATTCGGATCCCGCAATCTATCGTCGTGATAGGTCCCACCGATTTTGGGGACGGTTTCTACATCGGCCTCCGGAACCGCATAGGTCAGTCGATCGAGCTCTGGCGGCAGTGATTCATGAATGCGCTCGTCGACGATCAATCCGCAACTGGGAAGGGTAAATAACGGCGAATCCAGGGGTAGCTCGCCGACACATCCCGGTCCCACCACCGGATCCTCGGCTTGCCAGCAGCGAACGGTCTTAAATCGGGCCGTGAGATGGAGGCCGGCTTCCTCGTTGAGCCTTTCGAGCCGCATCCCCACCGTATAGCCGCTGCGATTGACATTTTCGCCCCAGGTGACCAGACGCATCGGCATCACCGACTCTTCGGCCTCCTCATCGAGCTGAATCGAGGCCTCCATAACCCCTGGCGGATCGAAGGGATCGTCGTAGAGTTGGCGCACTATCATCGTGCCCAAAACCTCCCCGGAATCGTCGAGCAGATCGATCATCGCCAGTCCGCCGAGTACATTGGCGCGGTAGTCATAGGCTGCAATCCCTGCGCGCTCTGTAGCCCATTCGGAAGCCTCCACCGTATTGCGCAGTGCCTCGTCTTCCACGCACAGCTCGGAATGGGTTTGCGCGGTGCCATCGTCGTCCTCGTCATTGGACGACGCCGCGTCTTCACAGCCCGTTGCCAACAGCCATAAGAATATACAGGCCCACAGCCCGGACCGACCAATTCGTCGCCGTACAAACACAGAGCACCTCTCGGGATGGACACTTCGATTTCGATGGGTATCGTCGACCATTATCGATGCCTTCTTACAATATATCGTGATCACAGGATTGGGCTCACTCGGAGATATTGCACCCCGGATCAGAAACTCCCTAAAAGCTGTACGCAGATGATGCAAGCGCCGAAGATAAGACTGTAGACAGTATGGTTGGTCGATTCAAATCCAACCATTACTCCCCGATGTGTACAGTCTCACAAGGGCTTTCGCGCACCTGGTCACCGCTACTCAATCTCGTAGGTGTCCAGAAATTCCCAGATATTGCGGCGCTGATGCTCGTTGACGGATTTCCAGGCCGGCATCGTACCCTTTCCTTCGTCCATGATCTGGTCGAATTCGGCATAGTCGATGCGTTGGGTTACGCCTGTGAGGTTTTCCTCCGGTGGTGCACCGGGGCCGTGGCAGGTAATACACAGGCGCTCAAAGACCTCCTTTCCCGCTTCGGCATCGACGGTCGGCTCCGTCTCAATCTCGTGCTCGCCCGGCGAGGTTGGGGAGTCCCGATCACAGGCGGCCCCGAATACAGCGATGGCGACTGCCACAAAGGCGACGTTCATAAATGAAATTGCAGGGGAGCGACGGTTCATTGCCATTCTTTTTTTTGGTTTGGGCTCTTTCGCTTCGATCACTCCCACCATAGCTTCGGTGGGCCGCCGTCTGGCATGGTCCATACGTAATCGTCGTCAGGGGCGAAGATCCAACTTTCGTGAAAGCTCGATTCGTCGGCCATCTGCGCCGGTGTCAGCCCCTCGGCGCCGTCGCTGGTGGTGATCCCGCTGGAGTCGATGTCCCAGTAATTATGCTCCACTGGATTCTGGAGTGGATTTCCGGCGGCGTTCTCGCCCATCAATCCTCCGATGTATTCCGTATTGCCCGATGGCGCACCGGTCGAAAAGGAGTTGCGCACCGATCCGTTTGCCTCCCCCACCAGACCTCCGACGTGGCCGCCACCGGCGACATCGCCGGTGGCGTAGGACTCACTTATCACGCTGTTTAAGCGCGTATAGCCCACCAATCCTCCGGTCAGTGCTCCCCCGTTGACATCTCCGGTGGCGAAGGATTGTTCGATCTCGCCGATGTTGCGCCCCACCAGTCCACCGGTCCAGCCACCACCTGTTCCGTAGACATCTCCGGTGGCATAGGAGCGCACGATTCGGCTGGCGCCCCATCCGTTCTGACCGGTCAGCCCGCCGGCGTATTCGATGCCCGTGACAGTCGTGGAAGCCCAGGAATCGCGGATTGTGCCATTTTGTGCGCCCACCAACCCCCCGGCGTAAGAGGCATCCGAGTCGGTATTCGTCCCCGTGCCCTCGGCGGTCCCTGTGGCATAGCAATTTTCGATGACGCCGCCACTGCTTCCGGCGATCGGACCAGCGTTGACTCGCGCGACCACATCGGCGTCGACGATGCCGAGGTTCTTCACCACGCCATCACTGCCAATACTGGAGAAGAGCCCGGCGCCGATATACCACTGCGAGGTCGACGTCGTCAGATTGCGGATCTCGTAGCCGTCGCCATCGAAGACACCGTCGAAAGACTCCAAAAAGGTAGAGGCGATGGGCGAGTAGGATACACCATTGAGGTCGACGTGGTCGGTGAGGAGGAAGTGATCCTCGAGATACTCGTCGGTGTCGCTCAGAACTAGTAGGGAGTCGACGCTACAGATCTGCCAGGGGTCGTCCTCGGTGCCCGTGCCACCGCAGAAGGACCCACAGGTGCCCTCATAACAGACGTTGTCTGTGCAGTCGCCGTCGACCAGACAGTGCTGCCCCACCAGGCATTCCGGACAGCTCGAACCACCGCAATCCACGTCGGTTTCATCACCGTTTTGCACGCCGTCCTCACAGGTGGGTGCGGCGCAGCCCCCTTCCTTGCATATTCCATTGATGCAATCGCCGTCGTCCACACAATTGAGCCCGTCCTCACACCGAGGACACTCCGAACCGCCGCAGTCCACGTCGGTTTCATCGCCGTTTTGCACGCCGTCCTCGCAAGTGGGCGCGGCGCAGACCCCTTCCGTACACACTCCACTGATGCAGTCGTCTTGCTCCGAACAGCCGAGTCCGGCCTCGCAGGGAGGGCACTGCGGCCCGCCACAGTCCACCCCGGTTTGATCACCACTTTGAAGTCCGTCGTCGCAGCTCGGCATTGGGTGCACGTCGGGCCCGATATCGGAAAGCCCCGTTTCGGGCTCTCCGGTGTCGCCAGTGCTGGTGTCGCCAAAGCCGGCGTCGCCAGATCCGGTGTCGCGAGCTCCGGTGTCGCCAGATCTGGTGTCCCCGGAGTTGGCGTCGCCAGTGCTAGTGTCGCCAAAGCCGGCGTCCTGATCGTCTGGATCGGTGGCATCGGAGCCGTTGTCATCCGAGCATGCGACACAGAAAGTGGCCGCGAAGAAAATGATGATCAGGGCGAAATAGGAACCGTGTTTTAGCGCATGCATGCAGATCTCATCTGAGTCAGGCGAAATTCAAGGTGGTTCTCAAGTTAGATGATGAGGCGTTTCAGTTAAATCTCCAAACGTATAGGCATCGAAATATCGCGAGCCTTCCAACGCCGAGACGGCACCCCTCAAATTGCCGTTCGCGCCGCCGTTCAGGCGCCTCAAATAGAATGAAGGTGGGAGAGTCGCCATTGTACGGACGATGCAAACAAACCTACGCCCCAGGGTGTGATTCACCCCCGTCGGTTCTCGGTTGCGAAGCAGCAGACCGAATCTGACGGTGTCACAACTCCCTTGCGCTGGCGCTGCCACAGCTGCGGTCGTGCTCTTTGTCAGGTTTCGCCCTGCTGCTCCGGCCCTTCGACCGACGGAGATGAATCACACCCTACGCCTTATTGCAAATGAATTGTGTTTGCATTAATGTTCGTCACCCAACGAGGCCCGAATTTCTCGATGTTAGTTCCTTTTCGCCTTTGGCCAGATGACTTATCCGCCACTCATTTCAATGGATATTCGACTTCCGATTGTGGTCGTCGGTCTCGCTATATCGATGCTCTTGATCTGTATTCCCATCGAGTCCAGCGCCGAGTCTCTGGCCGATGCTGACGGAGCTGGACTCCGAATCGTCGTCATTGACGAAGACCACGACATCCCCGTCGACAATGCTACGGTCACCATCGGCGAAGAGACTGTGCAGGGCGTCACCGATATCGACGGTCACGTCGAATTCTCTCATGTCACCGTCGGCACGGTGCAGGTCGAAATCGACCATCCTGATTATATGGCTGCGAAGAGCGAAGTAACCCTCGACGCCGACCAGGACAACCATGTCGAGTTTCATCTCACTGTTAGGCCTGTGGAGTTGGATACTGTCTCGGTAGTTACGACGGGACATCGCATCGGTGCCCAACATATTTATCGGCCCACCACACAGATGGAGGGCGACGAGCTACAACGAAACCTCTCCAGCAGTGTTCCCGCCACCCTTCAATCGGTGCCCGGCTTTCACGTGCAGTACAACGGACCGGGGGCCGCCAACCCCACGATTCGCGGCATGCCTGGCGACCGGGTCCTGATGCTCGAAGACGGTCATCGCACAGGCGACATCTACTGGACGGCATCGGACCACGGCGTGATGGTCGAGCCATTATCCGCCGAGCGCATGGAAGTGGTGCGGGGCCCGGCGAGCCTCTTATATGGATCCAGTTCTCTGGGCGGGGTGGTCAACGTTGTGCGCGAGGACGTCCCGCGTTTTCGTCCCGACGATGTTGAGGCGAAGGCCTCGACAAAGATGGAATCGGTCAATAACGGCCTCACAGGTGGAGCCGTGCTTCGCGGACCAATGGGCCCACTTGCCTACTATGGCGAAGCCACGGCCCGACGGGCCGGCAATACGCAGACGCCGCTTGGTGTGATCGAGCGGAGCGAGTTGCAGGCTCTGAATACCGCCGCAGGACTCAGTTGGGTCCCCGATTCCGGTGTGCTCGGCGCCTCGTTTCGATTCTACGACAACGTCTATGACGTCCCGGGTGAATTCGACGGCCAACTCATCCCGGGAGGCCATCCCGGCGGTGTGACCAGCGAAGCCCGGCGGTTATCGGGGCGCGTGCTCGCCGAGTACAACGACCCTGTGGGACCGATCGACGGGGTCGAATTGCGTGCCAATGCCGTGCAATTTAACCACGACGAAATCGAGCGAGTCATCGACGACGAACCGGTCATCGGTGCCAGCTTCGACCAATTCAGCACCGACTCCCATCTATTGGCCCATCACCGACCGATTGGCGCCGACCCGGAGGACGGACTTGGCGCCCAGGGTGCTCTGGGTCTTTCGTTGCAGAGCCGCGATCTCAACGCGGGAGGCGCTGCCCCGGGCACGCGCTCCGGCGCCGAGAGAGCCATCGGGGTCTTTGCATTCGAAGAGGTCAGCCGCCAGCCGTTTCGCATCCAAACCGGTCTTCGCTACGACTTTCGCGATGTCACCACCGACGATCTGAGCGATATTCGCGTCAATACGCGGGAGCGAAATATCGTCAAGGAAGTCCGTCCGCGCACATTTCACGCCATCACTTCATCTGTGGCGGGATTATGGGATTTCGCCGAGCACTGGACTGTGGGGACCACGATGGCCCGATCCTTTCGCAATCCCACCATCGAGGAATTGTACTCCGACGGGCCGCACTTGGCCGATTTCTCCTTCGATATTGGAAGCCCCGATCTGGAGTCGGAGATCGGTCACGGCGCCGACGTATTTTTGCGCGGCGAGCGCTCCAGGATAAGCGTCGAGACCGCTGCCTATTACAATCGCGTCGACAACTACATCTACTACAATCCCACCGGCGAGACGGTGCGTGTCTTTCGCGAGGGAGTACCGCCGCGCACCACACCGGTCTTCGAGGCACAGAGAGATGACGCCCATTTCGTGGGCGCCGAAGGTCGCGTTGAGTGGGAATTTGTCAACGATTTTATCGTCGACGCCACCGCCTCTTATACGCGGGCTTCCCGGCGCCCCGACGGCGATCCCCTGCCCTTTATTCCGCCGCTCTCGGGCCGTCTGGAGCTTCGCTATGACGGCCATCCCTTCTTTGGCTCCATCGGCAGTGATCTGGCAGCTCCGCAAAATCGTGTTCCCCGTCCCATTCCAATCGGCGACACCACCGAAGATCCGATGCAACCCACCGATGGTTACGCACTGGCCCAAGCCATGATTGGCTGGCGACACTTCGGACAACGCAGCGACCACACCGTCATGCTGCAAGTCCGAAACGCCACCAATCGCGTATGGCGCGATCATCTCTCACGCATCAAAGACATCGCCCCTCAACCGGCCCGAAACCTTCAATTGTCCTACCGCGTATTGTTTTGACCCCTAACCCCATCACCCCCAACTCCAAGAAGGAGCTCTTGTTATGTTGTTCAGAAAGTGCTTTCCGTTTCGAATCTCGTTTTCCGTCCTTGTCGGTCTCACCGCCGTCCTATCACTTGGCCTCGTGTTGAGCACCGGCTGTGGTCACGACCACGACCACGACAATCACGACCACGACAATCATGACCACGACAATCACGACCACGACAATCACGACCACGACAATCACGGTCACTCAGATGCGGGATGGATCGAGATCGAAACCCGCGGTGCCGCCTCGGAACTCATCGCCGTTTGGGATGCCGACGAGGGTTGGCAAGACGCCGATGGCGACTCCATCTCCGAGCTTCCCACCCCCATTGATGATGATGTCGACGGGTTACTTCCGTTTACCGAAGAGGGCGATCGCGCCTCGTTGACCGTTCGATTCTTCGAGTCCGATGGCTCCGAAGTCGAGATGGAGACTCTGTCCCGTGACGACGATACCCGCGAGCGAACATGCAGCGAATACTCGGCCCGCTACTATCCGGTCGACGACGACACGGAGATTCTTTATTGGGGACTGATGCGCCATCCCGACAGCGACAATGGGAACGCTCAATTCGTCGAAGTCGATGGCGAACCGACCGGAATTTTTCACTGTGATCACGTCCATATCTACCCGCGAAATGCTGGCAGCGTCGACGTGGAATTCGTGTTGTGGCATGGCGACCACGGCGATGCCTCCTCCGATCCCCTGACGGTGGTCGTCGAAGCCGAATAGCCAAATTCACCGCCCTATCCACCGGGAAATCCAGAGCTTTCTATTG